>CAVLCF010000001.1:0-20630 GCA_963661735.1 bacterium
TACCCCTTGGCTCTCCCTATGGGAGAGCTGGCACGGCGGAAACGCCGTGACTGAGAGGGCTGCGATGCTGATGCTCTCATGCGGATTCCGCCACTGGTACCCTCTCAGTCGTGCTGCGCACGCCAGCTCCCCCAAGGGGGGAGCCAAGGGGAGATTCTGTCAAACCCCAATTTTTCACATATCCCAAACTCCCAAGAAAGGAGCCAATGCAATGGCAAAAGAAGAAAAGTCTGAAGGCGGCGGGATGAAAAAGGTCGCCGCGTTTATTGTAGACAAGCGGAACCTGTTTTTCCTGCTGTATGTGGTGGCGCTGGTGTTCTGCCTGTTCTCCCGGAATTGGGTAGAGGTGGAAAACGACATCACCACCTACCTGCCGGACGATACGGAGACCCGGCAGGGCCTGACCGTTATGAACGACAATTTCATCACCTACGGTTCCGCCCGGGTCATGATCACCAATGTGACCGCCCAGCGCGCCCAGGCTCTGGCGGACCAGATCGCGGACCTGGAGGGCGTTTCCCGGGTGACGTTCGACACCTCCGAGGACCACTACCGGGGCGCTGCCGCGCTGCTGGACGTGAGCTTTGACGGCACGGAAACGGATCAGGTCTCTCTGGACGCCATGGAGAAGATCAATGAGCTTCTGGAGTCCTACGACAGCTATGTGGATACTACCGTCGGCCAGGACACTTCCGCGGACCTGGCCAAGGAAATGGGCGTTATCGTACTTATCGCAGCGGCCATTATCGTCGTTGTGCTGACCCTGACCTCCAAGGCCTACATGGAGGTGCCGGTGCTGATTATGACCTTCGGCGCGGCTGCCCTTCTGAACATGGGCACCAACTTCCTGTGCGGTAAGATCAGCTTTATCTCCAACTCCGTTACGGTGGTCTTGCAGCTGGCTCTGGCCATTGACTACGCCATCATTCTCTGCCATCGTTTCTCCGCCGAGCATGTGACGCTGGACACCCGGGAGGCCTGCATCGAGGCCCTGAGCAAGGCCATTCCGGAGATATCCTCCAGCTCCCTGACCACCATTTCCGGTCTGGGCGCTCTGGCGTTCATGCACTTCGGCATCGGCCTGGATATGGCGATCGTGCTGATCAAAGCCATTCTTCTGAGCCTGCTGTCCGTGTTTACTCTGATGCCGGGCCTGCTGGTGCTGTTCTCCAAGCGCATTGACCGGACCCAGCACAAGGAGCTGCTGCCGAAGATCACGGCAATCGGCAAGTTCGATGTGAAGACCCGCTTCATTGTGCCGCCGCTGTTCGTGGCCATTGCGGCAGTCGCCTGCGTCTTTGCCAACCGCTGCCCCTATGCCTACAGCTTCAACGATCTGACTACCGCCAAGCAGAGCGAGCAGCAGATCGCCGTGCAGAAGATCAAGCATACCTTCGGCTACAACAATATGGTGGCCATCATTGTGCCCGCCGGGGACTATGAAAAGGAAGGGGCCATTTTGGAGACGCTGGACAAGGACCAGCGGATCAAATCCACCATGGGCCTTTCCAACATCGAGGCCATGGACGGCTATGTACTTACCGATGCCCTGACGCCCCGGCAGTTCTCCGAGCTGGCGGGCCTGGACTACGAGGTCGCCCAGCTGCTCTATACGGCCTACGCCACGGATCAGAGCCAGTACGGCGAGCTGATAAACGGCATTGGGGCCTATAAGGTGCCGCTGTTCGATATGTTTCTGTTCCTGAAAACCCAGATGGAGAACGGCAACATCAGGCTGGACAGCGACATACAGAATACCCTGGACGACCTTTTTGACCAACTGGATCAGGCGAAGCTCCAGCTGAAGAGCGACGACTACAGCCGTATGGTCGCCTATCTGGATCTTCCTGAAGAGGGGGACGAAACGGTTTCCCTTCTGGACGAGATGCACGATCTGGTGCGCTCCTACTACGGCGACAATTTCTACATTGTCGGCAACAGCACCAGCGCCATCGACCTGAGCTCTTCCTTCGCGGAGGACAATCTGCTGATTTCCATACTGTCCGCTCTGTTCGTTATGCTGATCCTGCTGTTCACCTTCAAATCCGCGGGCCTGCCTGTGCTGCTGATCATGGTGATCCAGGGCAGTATCTGGATCAACTTTGCCGTGCCCGCCATCCGCAATACGCCGCTGTACTTCCTGGGCTATCTGATTGTCAACTCCATTCAGATGGGCGCGAACATTGACTACGCCATCGTCATTTCCAGCCACTATACGGAGATGAAGCAGCAGTATCCGCCCAAGCGGGCCATTGTTGAGGCGCTGAACGCCTCCTTCCCCACCATCTTCACCTCCGGCACCATTCTGGCAGCCGCGGGCAGCCTGATCGCCGTTATGACCACAAACCCCGTTATCGCCACCATCGGCGACTGCCTGGGCCGGGGCACCATCATTTCCATTGTGCTGGTTCTGGCAGTGCTGCCCCAGATCCTGGTGCTGGGCGATACCATTATCGAGCGTACCAGCTTTGAAATGCCCGCGCTGGACCGGAAGATCCGCACGGCCAGCGGCACCATGCGGGTCAGCGGCCGGGTCCGGGGCTACGTCAACGGCGTTGTGGACGCGGAGATCAACGGCATTCTGACCGGTCAGATCAACGCCTCCATCGCCACCGGCGATGTGCAGGTTATGGAGGACCATCCCGCGCTGGAGGAAGGAGCGAGCAAGGAATGAAAAAGAATCTGATCCGAATCCTGGCCCTGCTGCTCTGCGCGGCCCTGCTGCTGCCTCTGTGCGTCCGGGCCGACGACACCGATACGGAAGAAGAAACCACGGAAACGGAGTACGAGGAATACACCGTCTCCACGGCGGAGGATCTGGAAAAGCTTGCCAGGCTCTGCCGCCTGGACAGCGCCAGCCGGAACCTGAAGGTCCTGCTGACGGCGGATATCAATCTGAAGGACCTGGAGGATTTCGAGATCCCCACCTTCGGCGGCATCTTTGACGGGCAGAACCACAAGCTCTATGGTCTGACCGTAGAGTCCGACGGCTCCGCCAAGGGCCTGTTCCGCTATATTCAGGAGGGGGCCACCATCAAGAATCTGCAGATCATCGGCCGGGTGATCCCCTCCGGCAGCTCCACCAAGGTGGGCGGCCTGGCAGGCGTCAACGCGGGGCTTGTGCAGAACGTCAGCTTCTTCGGCGCGGTCTGCGGCATCAGCCAGGTCGGCGGTATCGTCGGCGTGAACGAGGTCAGCGGCCGGGTGGAAAAATGTACCATGAAGGGCTATATCCGGGGCAGCAAGGTCCTGGGCGGCATCGTGGGTGAAAACAGCGGCGTGCTGTACGATTGTGTGAACAAGGCCAACGTCAATACGGTGCTGGCATCGGAAACCCTGTCCCTGGAGGACATTACCATTCCCCGGCTCACCAGTGACGAGGGGGGTCTCAGCGGCTCCGACATCGGCGGCGTTGCGGGCGCGAGCAGCGGCGTGATCCGGCTGTGCCGCAACGAGGGCAACGTGGGCTATCAGCATACCGGCTATAACATCGGCGGCGTGGCAGGCTCCAGCAGCGGCTTCATGGCAGACTGCGTGAACTACGGCGACGTCTACGCCCGGAAGGAGGGCGGCGGCGTTCTGGGCCAGATGGAGCCGAACAATATCCTGGTCTACGATGAGGACACCCTGCAAAAGCTGGAAAAGGAATTGCAGACCGCCCAGGGCATTCTGGACAGGGCGGCCTATGACGCGGGAAACGCCAACAGCTCCATTCAGTCCGGCCTGGTGCAGGTCCAGGACTCTATGAACGATCTGCTCAGCGCCATTGACTATATGCTGACTGTCATCAAGGACAACACCTCCATCACCGACCCGAACCCGGACTGGAAGCCCGGGGATGATATCGACATCCCGGACATTGATATTGCGGACAAGGACGCCGTCTGGGCTGCCGCCGGGGCGGTGGGCGACCGCATGGGGGACCTGGTCTGGCAGATCAGCTCCGTCAGCCAGTCCGCCGCCGAGGACGGCGGTCAGGTGATCTCCGACCTGAAATCCCTGACCAGCCAGATGCGCCGGGTGGTGGATGTCATGAGCGGCCGGGAGGAAAACGATAATGTGGTAGAGGACGTGTCCGGCCAGGGGGTGGAAGAGGATTCCGCCGGTAAGATCCGGGACTGCATCAACTATGGCACGGTCAACGCCGATATCAACGCCGGCGGCATCGTAGGCGCGCTGTCCTGGGAGAACGACCTGGACCCCGAGGATGACCTGACCGTCCAGGGGGACAGCTCCCTGAACTTCACCTTCCGCACCCGTGCTCTGGTGTACCGGTGCCAGAACCGGGGCACCGTAACGGCCAAGAAGCAGTGCGCCGGCGGCGTCGTGGGTAAGACCACTCTGGGCGCTATCGTGGGCTGCGAGGGCTACGGCACCGTGGATTCCCCGGATGCCAGCTGGGCCGGCGGCATTGTGGGCCAGAGTGAAAAGCAGGTTTCGGACAACTGGGCCAAATGCCATGTATCGGGTGCCAACCTGGTGGGTGGCATCGCCGGGCAGGCTTCCCAGCTTATGGGCAACCGGGCATTGGTCACGCTGGAAAACGCCGGAGAAAATACCGGCGCTATTGCCGGAAAGCTGGATGCGGACGGCGAAAGCACGGAAAATTATTTCGTGGATACCGATGATTTCGCGGGCATTGACGGCATCAGCTATGCCGGTTCCGCGGAACCCATCAGCTATAACCGCTTTATGGAGCTGGAAAACGTTCCGGAGGCTTTCGGCAAGATGGTCATTACCTTTGTGGCGGACGACCAGACCTTCACCCGCCGGGTGGACTACAACCGCCGCCTGAAGGATATTCCGGAGGTGCCGGAGAAGGACGGCTGCAGCGGCGCCTGGGCGGATTTTGACCCGGCCCACATCCGCGCCGACAAGACCGTCTATGCCGCGTACACCGAGCTTCAGGCCGCCGCCGATACGGGCAGCGAAATGGGCCAGCTCCCTGTGGCCCTGGCGGAGGGAAACTTTGTCTCCGGCGAGGACCTGACGATCAAGGAAATCACCGCGGACCTGCCCGAGGGGGCGGAGACCGGCTGGACGCTGACCGTCCCGGAGGACGGGGCCGACAGCCATGTGATCCATCTGCGGATGCCGGACAGCAAGAAGGACTATATTCTCTATGTGGACACCGGATCCGGTTGGGCGGAGACGGAAGCCGCCCAGGACGGCAGCTACCTGCTCTTCACGGCCACCGGCAGCAGCTTCCGGGCTGCCCTTCAGGAAAAGCAGGATCGGACGCCCCTGATCCTGACCTGCGCGGCCGCCGCGGCAGTGCTGCTCCTGGCGATCCTCCTGCTGGTACACAGGAAGAGAAAGAAAAGAAGAAAGAAAAAAGCGGCGGTAAAATGAGAAAAAACGGCAGCTCCCGGGCGGGGGCTGCCGTTTTGGCGGCTCAGCGAGATTTGACAAAATCCCGATTCTGTATTATGATACCCACGGGGTTGAAAATAATTAACCTTCTCGGGCGAACTTCTGCTGCGTTTACCTGGGCGGGCGGCCCCGGAAAGGGAGGAGTGAAACGTGCCGGAAATTCATATCGCGGTGCGGGAAAAGAGGGCTTACCAGTCAGACCGTACGGTCTATGTCTGCGGAAGCGGAGACTATACGGCCGTGTTTGATTTCGATGAGGAATGGCAGGGGCAGGAGCTGAAGACCGCCCGGTTCCAGACAGAGAATACCTATCAGGATGTGCTGTTTCGGGGAAACAGCTGCCCGGTTCCTGTGATCTCCTATGCCAGAAAGCTGGAGGTCGGCGTCTTCGCCGGAAATCTGCGGACCACGACCTGCGCGAGAGTTGCCTTGCGGGAGGGGATCCGCAGCGCCTGGGGACCTCCGGAGGAACCCGGCCCAAGCCTGTACGATCAGCTTCTGGAGGCGCTGGAGGATACGGGCCTGAGCCTGGAGCGGGTAGAGGACGGCGTGATCCTGACCGTCCGCTTCCGCGGCGGCGAGAAAAAGGCATATCTGCGGCACAGCGAGGTCTATGTGGGCGGCGGAGAAATGCCGGAGGGCTATTGGGTGCAGGTAGACCCTACGGGGGAAAGTCCCGCTCTGCTGGTCCGGGGGGCGGACGGAAAAACGATCCGGATCCCGTCCATTCAGGGCCCCAAGGGCGACAAAGGGGATAAAGGCGACCCCGGCCCCCAGGGGCCGAAAGGAGACCTGGGGGAGAATGTGGTCCGCAGCGTTAACGGGCTTAGCCCGGATGCGGCGGGGGCCGTTTCCCTGACGGCGGAGGAAATCGGGGCGCTGCCCAAGGCGGGGGGGACCATGACGGGGATCATCGACATGGCCTGGAACAGGATCACCAATGTTCCGACCCCGATTGCGGACGCGGACGCGGTCGGGAAGAGCTACGTGGACGGGAAACGGAAAACCTATACCACGACCATACCCGCCAGCTGGGCGGGTTCCGGGCCGTATACGACGACAATTGCGGTGGAAGGGCTGCTGAGTTCCGATATGCCCCACATTATCCCCGTGTACAGCAGCGACAACGCCACGGCGATTGCGCAAAAAGAGGCGTGGAGCTGCGTCAGCAAGGGCGAAGCTTGGACGGATAAAATCCATTTCACCTGCTTTGAGGACAAGCCGGAGACGGCGATTCCCATTCAGATCGAGGTGTTGCGGTAATGGGACAGTGCTTTTTGTACGGCAGCGGCGGGGGGAATCCTCTGGGCTACAGCGTAATATGTCAGGCGGCGGAACCGGCCAAGAAGGAAGGGCGGATCTGGGTCAAATCCTCGGTGGCTATGACGCACTTCGAGTTCGGGGACCCCTGGGAGAGCGCCGGGGTGGGCACGGTCCTGATCCGGGGATACTCCGGGGCGGAAGACCCGGCGGCGGGGAACTGCGTCATTGACGCGATCAACGGGAAGGTATCCGGAATCCGGAACCGGCTGAAAATCAATCCCTATTCCTGCCAGCAGGTGCAGGGGACCGCGGGGAACTTTGTGTATGTGGATGCCTACATCTGCCACAGCGACACCTGGGTGCAGTTCAGCTTCACGAAATTCTATCTGTTCAACGAGGGGGACCAGCGGTATAACGTTACCGGCGGCTGGTCCGGGAACGGGGGGCACACGACCGTTGGAAACACCCTGGCATTCCAGACGGCCAATTCCAGTTCCTACATCACCACGGCGGCCCTGATCGACCTGTGGCCCTTTACAAAGCTGCGGGCCACGGCGGATCAGAATGTGGGCAAGATCGGCGTGACGGCCAAGATCCCAACAGGCGGCTACGCGCCGGACCTGATCGCTTCGGGAAACCTTACCACGGACGCGACACTGGATATTTCCGGGATCGACTACGGGTACATTACCCTGGGCAATACCGCGAGCTACGCAAGCACGAACGCCGTCAGCAAGGTCTGGCTGGAATGAGGTGGAAACCATGAAAATCTACATTGACAGTGAATTCAAGTGCCATACTGCATCGGGAGAGGGCCTGGCGGCGGTGGAAACGGACTTCTTTGACGGGAAAGCGCCGGGATTTATCGAGGGCTATCGGTTTGTGCCGGGGGGTATGAGCTGGACGCGAGAGGACGGAGCTGTGTTTGCCGGGGAGATGGTTTCTCCCTGGAAGGACTGGAAGGAGCTGGACGGGGTGCAGCGGGCGTATGAGCGGGAGATGGTACAAAGCCTGGAGTCCCGGAATGAGGAACTCGTCACAACCATGGCGGAGATGGTGGAGGAAGTCTACCAGCGCGATTTGGAGGAAATGGAATGATTTCCATACGCCTTACATTTTTTATTTGGAGGAACAAGAATATGTATAAATCCATGAAGATTCTGATCGGAAAGAAGTTCTATAAGGACGCGGAGACGGCCCAGAAAAAGCTGGATGTGTTTTTCGCGGTGAATCGCCTGAACGAGGAGGAGTACACCGAACTGACGGCCCTGGTCGAGGACATCTACGGCGGGGAAACGGTATGACGGTCACGCAGATCCAGCTGCTCCTGACGTATCTTGGCTATGCGCCGGGAGCGGTGGACGGCATTGCCGGGGAGAAAACCCGGGCTGCCGTCCGGGCTTTCCAGCAGGCGACGGGAATTTCCGTTGACGGCATTGCGGGAAAACAGACCTGTCAGGCTTTGAAGGAAGCCGTCTGCGGGGATCGGTTTCGGCAGTCCGGGGAGGGGAATTTCTGGAAGGATATCCGCTATTTTTCCAGAAGCGACCCCTATATCGGCTGCTCCTGCGGAGCCTGCGGCGGCTTCCCGGCGGAACCTACAGAGAAGCTCATGCGTCTGGCGGACCGGGTCAGGGAGCAGGCCGGTGTGCCTATGATTCCCAGCAGCACCGTTCGGTGCAAAGCCCATAACGCCGCGGTCGGCGGCGTGGCAAACTCCCGGCATCTGACAGGCTGCGCCATGGACTTCTCCATTCAGGGCTGGCCAGCGGACAAAACGCTGGCCCTGGTGCGGCAGCAAAAGGAAGTGAACTACGCCTACGCCATTGATGGCACCCATGTGCATATGGATGTGCTGTGATCCACGGAAGCGTTTCGCCCCGGCCCGCAAAAGGGCCGGGGCTTGTTTTGGGGGATGTGTCCAAAAAGAAGCTGTGATAATTGTTAATATATCCAAAATACGAGCCGGAAACAAGAATGATATTGACAACATGGCGAAAGGGGAGTACAATCCAAATTGTAAATTAGTTTTACAGCTAAATTGTATAGCACATGAACTGAGGGAAAATATGAGAATCTTAAACCTGGGCTCCTTGAATATTGATAAGGTTTACAGCGTGGATCATTTCGTTGCGGCGGGGGAGACCCTGTCGGCGGCCTCTATGGAGGTGTTCAGCGGCGGAAAGGGTCTGAACCAATCGGTGGCGCTGGCCAGAGCCGGTGCCAAGGTGGTCCACGGCGGCGCCATCGGCAGCGACGGACTGTTCCTGAAGGAGCAGCTGGAGCAGGCCGGGGCGGATACCCGGTTTTTGCAGGCAACAGAATTCCCGACCGGCCATGCGGTGATCCAATTGACGCCGGAGGGGAAAAACTGCATCCTGATCTGCGCCGGTGCCAATGGGGAAATATCCCGGGTGTATGTGGATTCGCTGCTGGCGGAGTTTGGCCCCGGGGATCTGCTGTTGGTGCAGAATGAGACCTCCAATGCCGCCTACGCCATCAGCCAGGCGAAAAAGAAGGGCATGCGCGTCGCGCTGAATGCGTCTCCGGTGGATGAAAGGCTGCGGACATACCCGCTGGAAGCCGTGGATTATTTCCTGGTCAACGAGATCGAGGGCGCGTGCCTGGCGGGGATGGACCCCAGCGAGGATCCGGAAAAGATCCTGGAGCAGATGCGGCGGCTGTATCCCAATGCGGTCACGGTGCTGACGCTGGGCGAACGGGGCGTTGTCTGCGCCGCCGGAGAGACTACGCTGCGCAGAGGGATCTACAAGGTGAACACAGTGGATACCACAGCTGCGGGAGATACGTTCTGCGGCTACTTCCTGGCAGGCGTGGCGGCGGGAAGCTCTCTGGAGGAGTGCCTGCGGCAGGCCAGCCTTGCAAGCGCCCTGGCGGTGACGGCGAAGGGCGCCGCCCCCAGCATCCCCACAAAACAGCAGGTGGAACAATTTGAAGCGCGTATTTCCGGCGGCGGGGAAGCCGCTGAAATATAAAAAATGGAGGAAAGAACAATGAAAAAAGTAGTATCCATGCTCCTGGCCTGCGTCATGCTGGTGGGACTTCTCGCCGGCTGCGGCAGCAAGTCCAACACCGCCGCGACCCAGGCACCTACCGCCGGTACTGCCGCCGAAACATCCGGCGCCGAGACCGAAGCACCCGCAAAGAAGCTGAATGTGGCGCTGGTCGTTGCCGGTTCTCTGGGCGACAAGGGCTTCAATGACAGCGCCAAGGCAGGCGTCGATATGGCCGCGGAGGCCTACGGCGTTACCGCGCAGGTCGTCGAGATCCCCAGCAGCGATAAGACCCGCTATGAGCCCACCCTGCTGGACCTGGCCGATACCGGCGAATACGATCTGATCATCGCTTCCGGCAACGCCATGCGGGAGGTCCTGGAGAATGTTTCCAAGGAATACCCGAATCAGAAGTTCTACCTGTTCGACGCCGCCGTCAACTACGACAACGGCACTTTTGCAAATGTTTACTGCAATACCTTCCTGCAGAACGAGGCCAGCTTCCTGGCCGGTATCGTGGCTGCCGGTATGACCACCAGCGGCGCGCTGGAGGATCTGAACGATGACGCGCTGGTCGGCAATGTCCTGCTGATGGATATGGCGGTCATCAACGACTTCATGGTCGGCTTTATTGAGGGCTGCCAGTACGCGAACCCGGATGTCAAGATCAACAGCGCCTACATTGGCGGCGTCGATGCCGCCAAGGCAAAGGATATTGCCATTGCCATGTATCAGCAGAAGGTGGATATCGTGTTCCAGGTTGCCGCCAGCGCCGGTCTGGGCGTTATTGAGGCAGGCAAGGAGCAGAACGGCTACGTTATCGGCGTGGACTCCGACCAGGCGATGGCCCTGATGGACTCCAACCCCGAGGCGGCCAACCGGATCCTGACCTCTGTGCTGAAGCGCTCCGACATGGCCATTTACCGTGTGATCACCATGATGCTGGAGGGCAATGTGCCCTGGGGCACCTCCGAGAAGCTGGGCATGAAGGAAGGCTGCGTCGGCCTGGCCAAGAACGACATTTACGAGAGCATGGTCACGGAAGAAGTCCGCAATATGGTGGAAGAGGCAGAGCGGAAGATCGCCAGCGGCGAGATCGTTGTCGGTACTGCTTACGGTATGGAAACCGATGCCATTACCCAGCTGCGTGACAGCGTAAAGCCCTGATCGTATCCGAAAGGCAAAAGCCGCCCGCTGCTCCTGCGCAGCGGGCGGTTCAATAAAACGGGACAGTCCGGCGGCGCCGGGCTGACGGGAACACCGGAGAATAAGGAGAAAGACCAGTGTCGGAGAATTATATTTTGGAAATGCGCGGGATCACCAAGGTGTACCCCAACGGATTTGTTGCCAATAAAGATGTGAATCTGGCGGTCCGCGAGGGTGAGATCCATGCGCTTGTGGGCGAGAACGGCGCGGGAAAGAGTACGCTGATGAAAGTGCTTTTCGGCGTAGAGGGGCATGAAGAGGGCGAGATCCTGCTGCACGGAGAGCCCGTAAAGATCACCGATCCGATCAGCGCCATTGATATGGGCATCGGCATGGTGCACCAGCACTTTATGCTTGTTCCCAGCCTGACGGTGGCGGAAAACATTGTCCTGGGCCGGGAGCCCAGAAAAAATGGTGTGCTGGTCAATATGGAAAAGGCCATTCAGGACACCAGGGCGATCTGTGAAAAATACAACCTGAAGGTGGACCCCACAGCCAGAGTCCGGGATCTGCCGGTCGGTCAGAAGCAAAAGGTTGAGATTCTGAAAGCGCTGTACCGCAAGGCGAAGGTGCTGATCCTGGACGAGCCCACGGCTGTTCTGACGCCCCAGGAGACGGCGGAGCTGTTTGTGGAGCTGAAGCGGATGAAGGAGAGCGGGCATACCATTATCTTTATTTCCCACAAGCTCAATGAGGTCAAGGAACTCTGCGACCGGGTCACGGTGCTTCGGCTCGGCAGGACCATCGGCACCGCGGACCTGGCGGGCCTCTCCGAGCAGGAGATCAGCCGGATGATGGTGGGCCGGGATGTGATCCTGAAGATCCGGAAGCAGCCCGCAAAGCCTGCGGAAGAGGTCCTGAAGGTGCGGGATCTGAACCTGAATTCGGCGGATGGCCGCCCGATCCTGCGGGATGTGAGCTTCTCCGTCCGGGCTGGAGAAATTCTGGGCGTTGCCGGTGTGGAAGGCAACGGACAGCGGGAAATGTCGGAGATCATTACGGGTCTGCTGCCCTTTGCCAGAGGCGAGATCACCATCTCCGGCCAGTCCATCCGGGGCCGGTCTATCCGGGAGATCCGGGATATGGGCGTATCCCACATTTCCGAGGACAGAATGACCTACGGCGTGGCAGCCAGCGCCAGCGTGGCGGAGAATATCATTTCGGATCGGTTCCAGAAGGTGCCTTACTGCAAACACGGATTTTTGCAGACCAGGCAGATCGAGAGCCTGTGCCGGAAGCTGATCGGGGAATTCCATATCAAGTGCGACGACAGCTCGGCGCCGGTCAAGACCCTTTCCGGCGGCAATATGCAGAAGGTCGTCGCTGCCCGGGAATTTTCGCAGGATCCGAAGGTTTCCATTGTGAACCAGCCTACAAGAGGCATTGACGTGGGCGCTACGGAGTTCGTCCGCAATAAAATCGTGGATCTCCGGGATCAGGGGACGGCCGTGCTGCTGATCTCTGCGGATCTGAATGAGATCCTGGAGCTCAGCGACTCGCTGATCGTGATGCATGGCGGCGAGATCGCCGCCTACCTGCCGGATTCCAGCAAGGTGACGGAAACAGAGCTGGGCGAATACATGCTGGGGATCCGGCACCAGACACCCGAGGAGATAAGGAGCGCATGCCATGAGTGTTAAGCAGATTGAAAAAGTGATGGATGCGGCGAAGATCGCCGCGGCGGTGCTGTTGTCCTTTGCGGCGACGATCCTTCTGATCTGCCTGGTCAGCAGTACGCCCTGGCAGACCGTAAAGGATTTCTTCCTGGGACCCTTTCAGACGACCCGAAGGATCGGCAATATCATTGAGATGGCCATCCCGATCTGCTTTACGGGCTGCGGCATCTGCATCATGTATTCCACGGGCCACATCAATATGGGTTCCTCCGGCTACTTTTACATCGGCGGCCTGGCGGCCTCGGTGGTGGCCTATGGCCTGCTGCTGCCCTCCGGGCTCCATCCGGTGGTGTGCATTCTGGCGGGCGGCCTAGTCGCGGCGCTGATCGCGGCGATCCCTGCGGTGCTTTTCTCCGCCTGGGGAATCAATGAAGTGGTCTCCTCTCTGATGCTGAACTATATCTGGGTCTATCTGGGCACCTGGATCCTGCGGACCTTCATGCTGGATTCCGCTGCCGGTTTCAACGCCAGCAAAGCCTTCCAGGAGACGGCCAAGCTGAGCCGGATCATCAGCGGCACCCGGGTCCATTCCGGCCTGATCCTGGCGGCGGTCGTGGTCCTCTTCTCCTGGCTGTATCTGAAAAAGACCAAATGGGGCTATCAGATCCGCATGATGGGTATGAACAGCAAGTTTTCCGTCTATTCCGGTATGGGCGTTACAGGCATTTTGCTGTCCTCGCAGATGCTGGGTGGCTTCCTGGCGGGCATCGGCGGCGCCTGCGAGGTGCTGGGCATGTATACCCGCTTTGAGTGGGCGGCTGCGCCTACGACCGGTTTCGACGGCATTATGGTGGCGGCCATTGCTTACCGGAATCCCGCCCTTGTGCCGGTGGCAGCGCTGTTCCTGGCCTATGTGCGGGTAGGCGCGGACGTGATATCCCGTACCAGCGATGTGCCTGCGGAAATCGTCAGCATCATTCAGGCATTGATCATCATGCTGGTGGGCGCACAGATGTTCCTGTCCGGCATCCGCCACAAGCAGATCGTCAAAGCCTCTGTCCGTCAGCTTGCAAAGGAGGGAAAGTAAGAGATGAACGCCTGGAACATTATTTTTACCACGGATTTTGCGTTCATGGTATTCCGTGTTACGACCCCCATCCTTTTCACGGCCCTGGGCGCCATGATCAGCCGCAGAGCCGGCATCATGAACATCAGCCTGGAGGGTATGATGCTGGTGGGCGCGCTGTTCGGCGTCATTGGGTCCACCTATAGTCAGAGTGCGCTGGTTGGCGTGCTGTGCGCGGTGGTGGCAAGCCTGCTGCTGTCGCTGGTATTTGCCTACTTTGTTCTGAAACTGAAATCGGACCTGATCCTGACGGGTATTGCGTTGAATCTGATGGCCTCCGGCGGCACGGTGTTCCTGCTCTCCGTCCTATGCGGCGACAAGGGTGTCTCCACCTCCATGGCCAGCAAGGTCGTTCCCAGCATTGAGATCCCACTGATCAAGGATATTCCGATCCTTGGGGAGATCCTGTCCGGGCACAATGTCCTGACCTATGTGGCGCTGCTCAGCGTTGTGGTCGTGTACATTCTGGTCAATAAGAGCCCTCTGGGACTGCGGATCCGCTCTGTGGGTGAGAACCCGGATGCCGCGGAATCCGTGGGCATCAGTGTGGTGAAGACCAGATTCATCGCGTTGATGATCACCGGCATTCTCTCCGGCCTGGGCGGCGCCTTTATGTCCATGGGCTATGTGTCCTGGTTTGCCAGAGATATGGCGGCGGGCCGCGGCTATATTGCGCTGGCTGCCCAGAATCTGGGCAACGCTACCCCCATCGGCACCTGTCTGGCCAGCTTCCTGTTCGGCATTGCGGATGCGCTCTCCAGTTCTCTGCAGATCCTGAGCGTGCCCGCGGAGTTTATTCAGATGATCCCCTATGTGACCACGGTTATCGGCCTGATCGTATACGCTGCGTGCAGAAAAAAGCAGACGCAGAAGAAGCAGGCTGCCCTGTAAGAGAAAGGAAGAAGGACAATGGAAAAGATCCCTGTAATCATTGACTGCGATCCGGGCCACGACGATATGATGGCGCTGGTGCTGGCCTATGGCAGCCATGCGCTGGATATCCGCGCCGTGACGACGGTAGCGGGTAACAATACGGTGCAGAATACCACGCAGAATGCCCTGAACGTGCTGCACTACATCGGGGCGGATGAAGTCCCGGTGGCAATGGGCTACCAGGACCCGATGGTCCGCAGCCATGCCCAGCAGATCGAGAACCTGACGGCATCCCGGCGGAAGCTTCGGCCCGCGCCCAAGGCAGAAGAGGGGCAGAAGGTCACCGGCGCTGCCGTTCACGGCAAGAGCGGCATGGATGGCTTCGTTTTTCCGGAGGGAAACCCCAAGAAAGCGGAGACGCTGCGCTCTGTAGAGATGATGGCCAAGGTGCTGCGGGAAAGCGAGCAGAGCGTGGTGATTATCGCAACGGCGCCGTTGACCAATCTGGGGTATCTGATCCGGCTGCATCCGGAGCTGCTGCCCAAGATCTGCAGGATCTCCATGATGGGCGGCACCAGCCAATTCGTGCTGACCAGGCCCTTTATGGAATTCAATACGTTTATGGATCCGGAGGCCACGAAGATCGTCTTTGAAAGTGGTGTTCCCATTACCATGTACGGCTATGACGTGACCTACCGGGTGCTGTACGACCAGAATACCATTGACAGACTGTACGGACTGGGGAACCGGACGGGAAAGATGGTGGCGGATCTGCTGGTTTATTTCCGGGAGAGCCACAACAAGGGCCTGGCCCGGCTGAACCTGGGCGATACCGCACCCATTCACGATGCCTGCGCCGTGGCGGGGGTCATCGATCCGAGCCTGGTAACGGATGTCCGGAGCATGCATGTGGATATCAACATTGGCGGCGACCTGATGGACGGCGCGACGGTATGCGACTATGCCGGCGCACTGGAGAATCTTCCGAAAAATGTGGACGTTGTTTACAATATGGATACCCAGCGATTCCTGGATATGCTGATCGACGCGGCGGGGGCCTGTCTGTAAAGAGGCGGCGCGTGAAGAAAAAGAAGATATTTTACGGGTGGATCATTGTTTTTTCCTGTATGATCCTGGCAGCGGCCTCTACGGGAATGCTGTCCTATCTGAATCCGCTGTTTGTGCAGCCTGTAACGGAATACTTCAGTATTTCCAGGGCCACATTTATGGTCTACCAGACCTTTGCGACCATTGCCACGGTCATCTGCATGCCCCTGGCCAGCAGCCTGTGCAAAAAGTTCCCCATGAAGGCGATGATCCTAGTCGGCGCCTGCTTTGGAGCCGGGGCGCATCTGTGCTATTCTCTGGCCCGGAGCGTTGGATGGTTCTATCTGGGAGGCGCACTGGGCGGGATCGGAACCTGCCTGTACGGCTCTATTCCCATTGCGGCGCTCCTCTCCAACTGGTTTCAGGAGAAGAAGGGCGTGGCAACGGGCATCGCGTTCGCGGGCACCGGCGCTGCCTCGGCGATCCTCTCTCCGGTGATCTCCCACATCATTGCCGAATACGGATGGCGGGCGGGATACCGTCTCATCTCCGGGCTGATCCTGTGCTGCGTTGTGCCGGTGGCTCTGCTGCTGATCCGGGTCACGCCGGAGGAAATGGGACTGCTTCCCTATGGGGGGAAGCGGTCTGCTGACGGAACCGTGGAGAGAACCGGATTTTCCAGGACACAGATCTTCCGGACAAAGTCCTTCTGGACCCTGGCCATGAGTATTTTTCTGCTGGGCATGGTCACAACACCGGCCCAGCAGCAGATGGTTGCCTACTGGACCGGCGCGGGCAACACCCCGGCTTTTGCGGCGACACTGTACTCGCTGCTGATGACCGTGGCCATTTTTACGAAAATATTCCTCGGAGCGGTGTATGACAGCACCAGCATTTCCAAGGGCACGCTGGTGGTAGGCAGTCTGGCGGTGGCGTCGTATCTGTGCCTGCTGCTGTTCCCCAGGGGATACGCCGCCATGATCCCCGCGGTCTTGTACGGCGTTACGGTTGCTGTTCAGGTGCTGGTTGGAACATACGTTGTAAACAGACTGTTCGGCGATAAGGAATATGCCTTTATTTACGGCATCCTGACGCCGGTGCTGTATGGCGGCGTGGCCGTGGGCAGTCCGCTGAGCGCATCGATTTTTGACCGCACCGGCAGTTATCGGATGCTGTGGATCGCCTGCGCGGTGATCTTTGCCATTGGTGTTGGATTGGTGATCCTCTCTGACCGGCTCTCGCAAAGAGAATACCGTTCCATTCTGGGATTGGAACGAAAATAAGGGAGGATCGAAAATGATCTTTTATTTTTCCGGCACCGGCAATTCCAAGGGCATTGCCGAGCATTTGGCAAAGGAGCTGGGGGACCGGGCGGTGGACATTATCGGCACGGAGCCGGAAGTCTGCCGCGGAGAAACGGAGGAGCGTATCGGTTTCGTATTTCCGGTCTATGGCTATGTGGCCCCAGCGGTCATGCTGGCGTTTGCCGGACAGGTAGCGGCCAACGGGACGTATACCTTTGCGGTGCCGACCTTCAGCAATGCCGCGGGCTGCACGCTGGAGCATTTCTCCCAGACGGCCTGCCGTCTGGACGGGGGATTCGGGATCAAAATGCCGGACAATATGCCGGTGTTCGACAAAATCGTAGAAACACGGGAGACGGCTTTGCAGAAGCTCCGGGCGGCGATCCCCAGACTGGAGCAGGTAACAGAGTGGATCCGGGACCGCCGAAAGGGATTTGACATTTACTACGGACCGGACCCAGAAAAGAAAACCTGGGAAGGCGGCGTGCGGTACCTGGTTGAGAATCCGTTCAAAACCGCACCTTATCATGCGGAGTCGGAGCTGTGCGTTGCCTGTGGCCGCTGCCAGCAGGTCTGTCCGGCTGGGATCATCGAGATGAAGGACGGACTGCCGGTCTGGACAAAGCCTGAGTGCCATATGTGCATGGCCTGCCTGAACCACTGCCCCACGGAGGCGATCCAGTACGGCGAATATTCCAAGGGGAAATATCGCTATCTGTTCCGGGGCTTTGCGCTTTCCAAGTATTGACAATAATTTCGTTTCCCGATATACTAACGAAAAGACCTGTTTTATGCGGAAAACTGCAGAATACAGTGAAATGAGGATCCAATATGCCAAAACAACAGACAGTTCCCCCGCAGCTCCTGGACGTGGTGGACAACCTGTATTTGCTGGGACGTCAGACAAGAGCAATGGAGAGCAATCCGCGCCATTACGGCGGTGAAGTCCTGCTCTACCCCAATGAAGCGTATACGCTGAAGGTGATCGCCCAGAATCCGGGCATCAATCATACGGAATTGTGTGAGCAGATGTTCCGCACAAAGGGCGCTACCTCGGCAGTCATCCGAAAGCTGAAGCAAAAGGGAATGATCGAGCAGCGGGACGACGAGAAGGACTCCAGATTCAGCCGCCTGTATGCGACTGAAAAAGGAGAGCAGGTCTACCGCAATCATCTGGAGTATGACAGAAAGTACATTGAGGGACTGCTGAAGCGGTTGGATGTCAGTACCGAGGAGCTGGAGGTCATGAACAATGCCCTTCGGAAGCTGAACCAGGACGTGATCCGGCGTTACCGGGAGCGCGGTGCCGTGGATTTTATGGAAAAAGAGGAATAAAATATGTCCAGCCCTGCAAAACGGGGCTGGACATATTTTTTACAGAAGCCCGTATTCCATCCCATAGGGCCAGCCGTTGAGGCCGCCCAGATCGTACAGGTGGGTATAGCCCAGGTCAAACAGCCGGGCGGCGGCCAGGGCGGACCGGCGGCCGGTGCGGCAGTAGATAAGGATCCTCGCGTCCTTGTCCGGGAGGATTTCCGACAGGTCGGTATCTTCAATATCGTCCAGCGGCAGCAGCCTTGCGCCCGCCGCGTGCTCCGCGGCGTATTCGTCCTCCGTCCGCACATCCAGCAGCACGCTGCCGGGGTAAGTATCCAGAATATGCTTTCCTTCCTCAAAGGAAATTGCCTGTATCATGCGCTTTTGCTCCATTTCCGACTTTTTCGGATATCATACCACAGAGATTTTCAAAATGCAAGAAACCGGGAAGACAAAGCGCTTCCCGGTTTCCGGCCTTTGGCATATGCAATTTTGTCGGATAACGACCAACTGTTACCGCTTCAAAACTGCCGCCAAAGCCATTTTACTGCATGCCGCTCTCGTAGGCCTCGATCATCTTCTTGACCATCTGGCCGCCGACGGAACCGGCCTCGCGGGAGGTCAGGTCGCCGTTGTAGCCCTGCTTCAAATTGACGCCCATTTCCTGGGCAGCCTGCATCTTGAACTTGTCCATCGCCTCACGGGCCTGGGGAACGTTGATCTGATTGCTGTTCTTCATAGTGTTTCTCCTTCTTTCCGAATCTTTTTGCGGGTTTTGTCCGCAGTCATAGTATCACCGGAATTTCGGAAGAAATGTCAGTTATTTTGCGGAAAAGGTGGGGGAGAATGGAAAAATTGTCTGGACGGAAATTTTGAAATATTTTGCCTTACATTTCAATATGAAAGGGACAGCAGAGCATCCCGTTTCGGCTGATATTCAACCCGAAATGTTCTGCCGCCATTCTCGGCGTGACCATGGATTTGACGGCTCCAAAAATTGTTATAGGCATTTCTCCTTCCAATATTTCCGACAAATTTCTTTGTCAACTGAATATACGTAGAAAAAGTCTCAGACCGAGAAAATTAGGCGGTATTGCAAAAAATCAAAAAAGCCCTCCCGCGTTTCTTGCAGAAATGCAAGTGCGGAAGGGCGACGAGTCGAGGCGAAAGTGATTTTCAAATCTCAGAGTGAATAAAAAGTGAATTTTCACTCCGACCTATTGAAAATCATGAAGAAATGAGTATAATATAAGTAAGCTATAATGGAGGTACTGTATATGCAATATGAAAGCGAGCGCATTGAATATAAATCTCAGATGATCGATGACATCTATAAGGAGGTCATCGCATTTGCAAATACGGACGGCGGCGTGATCTATCTCGGTATTGATGATAAGGGCAACCCGATTGGCATTGACAATGTGGATGAAACCTACACGCGCCTGACCAACGGCATCCGTGACGCCATTCATCCGGATGTGACCATGTTTGTCCGCTATGTCTTGCAGGACAACAAGGTCATCCGCATCGAAGTCGGCGAGGGCAGCAGCAAGCCATACTATTTGAAATCAAAAGGCTTGAAACCGGCTGGCGTGTATGTCCGGCAGGGGGCTTCCAGCGTACAGGCTTCGCCGGAGCAGATTCGTCAGATGATCAAAGATTCAGATGGTGATAATTACGAGGATGCCCGCTGCCTGGAGCAGGAGCTGACCTTTGATGCAGCAAAGACAGCATTTCAACGCTACGGCGTCGAGTTTTCCGAGGAAAAATATCGTGCTCTGGGCATCACGCAGAACGATATTTACACCAATCTTGCGCTGCTGCTTTCCGACCAGTGCCATCACACGATCAAAGTCGCTGTGTTCAAAGATGAATTCTGCACAGAGTTCCGTGACAGCAAGGAGTTCGGCGGTTCCGTGTTCAGGCAGTTCGAGGATACGGTAAACTATCTTGCTCTGTGCAATAAGACTGTTTCCACGATCAAAGGACTTGTTCGCACGGATAAGCAGGACTATCCCGAAGAGGCCATTCGCGAGGCGCTGCTGAACGCACTTGTTCACCGTGATTATGGATTCAGCGGCAGCATCATTATCAATGTGAACGACAGCAAGATGGAATTTATCTCTCTCGGCGGACTTCTCCCCGGGCTTTCCACCGAGGATATTCGCATCGGCGTTTCTCAGCCAAGGAATAAAAAGTTGGCAGAAGTATTCCACCGTCTGCGTCTGATTGAAAGCTACGGCACCGGTATTCGACGTATTTTCAAGCTGTACGAGAACTGTCCTGTACAGCCCACGATCGAGGCAACGACCAATGCTTTCAAAATCGTACTGCCAAATATGAATGCTGCCAGTGCTGCAAGCGAAGATGCACCGGCGACAACCGGCAAAGCCACTGCAGCCATCACACCCCAGATGAAAACTGTGATGGATTATCTGGCAGAGTACGGCGAAATGACCGACGAAGATCTGCAGGAACTGCTGAACGTCAA
>CAVLCF010000002.1:0-50161 GCA_963661735.1 bacterium
CACTGTTATCCTACACACCGTTGCCATTGGTCAATTGCTTAACTTAATGGCATTGGCCTGCTGGCTGGTTCGCAATGACATTCTTCTATTTGGGCACTTTGCTATTTGGGGGCAAGATTTGTCAAGTTTTTTCCCAACTGTCATCTTATTTCTCAAAAAGGAGAGCGGGTTCGAAAAGCACGGATGCACGAACCCGCTCTCACTATTTTTCTTCCAGCGTTCCCTCTTTTGCGCACTGCAAACCAATCAGGATCAGCAGAACCAATAGAAATGCGATAAGCCAGAGGCTTGCGTTCCAACTGCCAAGCCAGTCATTTACAAGCCCCATGCCGATTGGTCCAAATGCAGCAATTACATAGCCGAGACTCTGGCTCATGCCGGACAGCGCCACGGCATCGCTGCCGTTGGAGGTCCGGAATCCGATAAATGCCATGGACAGTGCGAAACCGCCGTTACACCCAAAGCCTGCAAGCAAGGCGGCAATCAACAGCGCACCCTCACTGTGAACGATGATCATAAGCAGAATACCCGCCAAAAAAGCACCGATTACACCGCAGGTCAGCGCCCGCTGGTCCTTCCGGAGTCCTGCCAGCGCGGGCACCAGGAACGACGCGGGAATTCCGGTCAGCTGGAAGCAGGATACGAAATACCCCGCCCTTTCCGCGTCCAGTCCTTTGAACTGAAAAATCGTTGACAGCCAGGAGGAACAGCTGTAAAAGGCCAGTGCCTCGATCCCCAGGAACAGGGTGACCGCCCAGGCAGTCTTATTCGTGAGCAGCTTCTTCGCATTTCCCCGTGCTGTCTGGACGGAAATATCCCGCACCGGGAGCCAGACCAGAATGGCCACGATCGCCGCTCCGGCATAGATGCACAGTGTCCCCCGCCAGCCCATGCCGCTGTTTATGGCCAGCGGATAATTGGTGCCGGAGGCGATTGCTGAGGATACTGCCAGTCCCGTAGAGTTCAGTGCGGTCACAAAGCCGTATTTTTCCGGGAATTCACTCTTGATGATTGCAGGCATCAGAACATTTCCGCAGGCGATGCCGCAGCCGATCAGTCCTGTGCCCAAATAGAGCCCCGGCTTACCGCCAAAGGACCGCAGTACCACGCCGCAGGCGATCAGTGCAAATCCGCCGGACAGAGTCCCCGCAGTACCGAGCTTACCGTTGAGCTTCCCGACCAGCGGTGAAAACAGCGCAAACATCACCATCGGGATCGTGGTCAGCAGCCCCGCCACAGTATCCGACAGGCCCAGGTCCGGCTTTATGAGCTTCAGCAGGGAGCCAAGGCCCGTAATAGACGGACGCAGGCACATCCCCATAATAATGATCGCAAACAGCAGATAGTTTTTCTTTTTTCTCGACATCGTATTCATGCTCTACAGTTCCATTTCCTCCAGGGCGCGCTTCAGTACCACGTCACTCTGTGCATGGCCGCAGTCCGGTATACCGATGCAGGGGATATCCGTCTGTCCCAGGGACGCGGCAAACTGCCGGAATGCCTGGACTTTTGGATAACAGTCATCCAACTCGCCGCAGCAAAAAAGCAGCTTGGGGATCCGGCCCGCCTGGGCTGCATCCCGGAAGCGCTCCCATGTGCATTCCGGGGAGCGCACATAGTCCGCTACGGTGTCATATCTGGCGATCATGTTGATCTCCTTCCGGGTGATTCCCTGGGCCGGGTCTCCAAATTCCGTTGGGAAGCGCCTGGGGTCTGCCTGGGCGAGCTTTCTGAATTCCTGGCCGGAAAGTCCCAGATAGGGCTCCAGAAACGCCGATTCCCGCACCGTACTGCCCAGAACCGCCACCTGCGCAAATTTTTCCGGGTGCAGCAGACCAAGCATCAGCGCCGCCGCGCCGCCCATGGAATATCCGGCCAAGTAATTGTATTCCTTTTCCGCGGAGGCCGGGAAGCATCGATAGATCCAGGGCATCAACTCCTCAAAGAAATAATCTGTCATGGGATATCCGTTGGCGAACTCCATGTGATTGGCAAAATCGCTGTTGAGCCCGCACGGCATCACCACCATGCACTGCTTGTCCTTCAGCAGCGTTTCGATCCGGTCATAATAGAGAAAGCAGCTATAGTCCCAACTGCCCCCGTGCAGCAGCCAGAGCACAGGATACGTTCGTCTGTGCGTATACGCTCCCTCCGGCAAAAGAATGCAAACCTCGTTGATCTGCGTCAGCTTCTTGCTGCGCAGCTTTAGTAAGATCTGGTTCATGCGCTACACCTCATATCTGTCAAAAAAGGCCTGGATCTGCTGGGCGAAAAAGGTCTCCGCGTGGCCGATCCCCTCCGGAAGGTACGCTGTCACCTTGTCCGCCACGCCCAGCTTCCGGGCCAGCTCCAGGAATCGGCAATTGGCCGGATAAAACAGGTCCTCGCTCCCGCAGGCGGCGTATATTTCCGGAAGCGTCCCGCGTCTGGCGACCTCCGGGAAGCGCCGCCACATACACTCCCAGGAATCGTAAAAGGCCTGTATGGTGGAATACTTCGCAATGACATTTACCTCTTTCCGCTTGATTCCCATGTCCTTGTTGCCGTATTCCGTTGGGAATGCCGTGGGGTTCGCCAGTGCGGCCTCCCGAAATTCCGCCATCGGCCTTCCGATATAGGGCTCCAGGAAGGCTGATTCCCGCAGAGAAGCCCCCAGCATGCCGATCACTTGAAAACGCTCCGGTTGGTATAGTCCCAGACTCATTGCGCCAAATCCGCCCATGGAGGCGCCCAAAATGTAGTTTTCCTCTCGCCTAGAGGAAACGGGGAACGTGCTGGCGATAAACGGCATCAATTCCTCAAAGAAATAGTCCCGGAAACAATAGCCTGTCCCAAATTGCGCATAGTTCCCATAATCACTGTTCAGTGCGGAGGGCATAATGATAAAGCAGTTGTGCGCCTCCAAGATCGACGCAAAATCCACCTGCCCCAAATAGGTCCTGTGGTCTCCGCACGCGCCATGCAGCAGCCATACTGCCGGTAGCTCTGCCTGTGCCTCCGGCAGTGTTTCCGGAAACAGTACAGTGATGTCTGTCGGCATAAACAGCTTTCGGCTCATCAGCCTGATCGTAGCAATATTCATTTCATTCCTCTTTTCACAGTCCGGGCATGAAGTCCCCGGTAATGTCTGTTCCATGGGGGATGTCGTCACTCAATTCCTGCCGATACTGTTCTTTTTTCACATTTCTGTGCAGCAGCACTGCCATGCATACGGAAAACAGTGTGCACCCCAGGAAAATAAACCATTGTCCATCCGGCGATACCGTCCCCGCCGCCGCGAGAAGCAGTGCTGCGGCCAGAAGAACTGCCTGTAGGCATAGGTACAAAGCGCTGCACTCCCGCAGGGTCTGTACGGCGGTACGGAATTCCCAGCGCGTCATATTCCTCGGAGCCGATGCTCTGGAAAAGGCCCCAACGCCCAGGGACAGCAAGAGCAGAAGCCCTATGGCTTGGATGGCAGTGATCAGCCTGATCCGGTTGATATCGGATGCCGCAGCCATTGCGGTGAGCTGCCCGACTACTGCGGCGGCCGTCAAAAGGAGATAGAGAACCTTATGCCATATCCATACGCTGTCTGTGCAGAGGGCGGTATAGTAGTTCCCCTCATAAACATATTCTACATGGGCTTTCCCTCTGTCACTAAGGACGATCTTTCGGGCGTACCCCTCAAAATAGCGATTGCGGAATCCGAAGGATGCTCTCTTGTTTTCCATGCTTTCATTCCTCACAGGACCTCACCGTTCAGTTCTTTGACCCGGCAGCAGGAAACGTAATGTCCCGGCAAAACCTCTTGCAGACTCTGGGGCTGCCTGCATTGCTCCGTCGCATATTTGCAGCGCGCGGCAAACCGGCACCCCGGCTTAGGATCGATGGGGGATACGATCTCCCCCTCCAGAATGACCCGCTTGTGCTCCCGGCGAATTTCCGGCACCGGGATCACGGACAGCAGTGCCTTGGTATACGGGTGCAGCGGTTTTTGAAAAAGCTCCTCCGATGCGCAGGCCTCCACCGCCTGCCCCAGATACATCACGCAAATCTGATCCGAAATATGCCGGACCACCGACATATCATGGGTCACAAACATATACGTCAGACCGTACTGATCCTGCAAGTCACTGAGCAAATTCAGGACTTGCGCTTGGATTGAAACATCCAGTGCGGATACCGGCTCGTCACAGACGATGAACTTCGGGTCCATGGCCAATGCTCTCGCAATGCCCACGCGCTGGCGGCGTCCGCCGTCCAGCTCGTGGGGATAGGCGTGCATCATCCGTTCATCAATGCCGACCAGCGCCATCAGCTCCTGGATGCGCACCAGGATCTCATCCTGACGGTATCGGCCGGTCATTTTCAGCGCTTCTTTCAGGGTCTGCTCAATGGTCATGCGGGGATCCAGGGACGAATATGGGTCCTGGAAAATGATCTGCATGTCTCGATGGAGCGCACTGAGCCGTCTGGCACCAACACGGGTAATGTCCTCCCCCTCAAAGAGGATCTGCCCGGCGG
This sequence comes from bacterium, assembly GCA_963661735.1. GTDB lineage: Bacteria > Bacillota > Clostridia > Oscillospirales > Oscillospiraceae > Faecousia. The sequence continues at coordinate 4,507 of CAVLCF010000002.1, forward strand.
TACTCTCGTGCAAATGGATCAGGGTCCTGCCCAACGTGGATTTTCCACAGCCGGATTCACCGACAACGCCCAGCGTCGTGCCCTTCTCAATGACAAACGACACATCATCTACCGCGTGCAGCGTTCCTTTTCCGGTTTTGAAATATTTCTTTAAATGCTTGACCTCAATCAGCGGCGGCATTCCGGTCAGCTCCTTTCTCTGTGAGACGTTCTGCCTTCAGGCAGCGGCAAAAATGGCCTTCTCCCATATCCCGCAGCGGGATCTCACCGGGTGCCCTGCAGCAGTCCTCCGCGTATCTGCATCGCGGGGAGAAAAAGCATCCCTGCGGAAGCTTGGTGGGGTCAGGGGGCATGCCCTCAATGCTGTGCAGACGCTCCACGCTTCCCGTCAGCTTCGGAATGGAGCCAAACAGCCCCTGCGTATAGGGGTGCAGCTTTTGGGCGAAAACCTGCTCGATGGTACCGTACTCTACGATCTGTCCCGCATAGACCACCGCGATCTCATCGCAAGTCTCCGCAACGATCCCAAAGTCATGGGTGATCAGGATCATGGCCATCTGGTGCTCCTGCTGTAAATTCCGAATCAATTCCAGCACCTGGGCCTGAATGGTCACATCCAGGGCGGTGGTCGGCTCATCCGCGATCAACAGCTCCGGGTCACAGGCCAGAGCGATGGCAATGACCACCCGCTGCTTCATGCCGCCGGAAAACTGATGGGGATACTCGCCATAGCGCTCTGCGGGAATCCCTACCAGCTCCAGCATTCTCCGCCCCTCTCGCTCGGCCTCTTGCTTTGAAATGCCCTTATGCTGCCGGATTGCCTCTGATATCTGACTGCCGACGGTCAGAACCGGATTCAATGCGGTCATAGGCTCCTGGAAGATCATAGATATCTTGGCGCCCCGAATTCTCCGCATTTTGGCCTGAGAAGCTTTCAGCAGATCCTCGCCCTCAAAGAAAATCTCTCCGCGGGGGATCTTGGCAGGAGGATCCGGCAGAATACCGAGAATTGCTCTGGCAATGCTCGTTTTTCCGGCTCCGGTCTCTCCCACAAGGCCCAGCGTTTTCCCTTTTTCCAAGGAAAAGGAAACACGGTTGACTGCCTTAACGGTTTCAAGATTGGACGAATACTCCACACAGAGGTCGTGCACCTTCAAAAAGCTTTTTGTCTGTTCCATATTGCTTCCTCATTCCTCAGTCTCTCAGTTTCGGATCCAGCGCGTCCCGCAATCCGTCTCCGATCAGGTTAAATGCCAGCGCCGCAAGTATAATGAAAATACCCGGCGCAACGACGAGATGGGGATATTTCCGCAGATATGCCTTTCCGTCCGAGAGCAGAGCGCCCCATTCCGGCGTCGGCGGCTGGATACCCAGGCCCAGATAGCTCAGGCTGGCAGACTCCAGCATTTTAAAGCTCAGGCCGCCTGTAAAGGAGATAATGACCTGCGGGATGATATTGGGCAGAATATGATGCATAATGAGCCGCCCATCGGAGCAGTCAATGGCCCGACCGGCTTCAATATACTCCTGATCGCGAATCTGCATCACCAATGCCCGTACAACACGGCAGATACTGGGAATTGTTGTTACCGCCAGTGCAATTGTTGTGGAAACAAAGCCCGCGCCCAAAGTCTGGGAAACAACAATTGCCATCAGCGTTGCGGGAATGGCCTGGAAAATATCGCAGAAGCGCATGATGAAGTCGCTGATCAGGCCCTCAAAGAATCCGGCAATCGCCCCAAACAGGATGCCCAACAGGATGCCAACAGTCTGAGACGCAAACGCGATCGCCAAAGAGAACCGGGCTCCGTAAAAGACGCGGGACAGCATATCCCGCCCGATGTTATCCGTACCGAAGGGATGCGCCCAGCTGGGGGACTGATTGGCGTTCAGCGGATCCACAGCGTCGTAGTCATAGGGCGTCAGCAGCGGCGCAAAGATCGCGATGAACAGCAGCAGTGCGATCACGACCATAGAGATGACCGTCGCCTTGTTCTGTGCAAAGCGATTCCAGCCCTCCCGGAAAGCTTTTCGTTTTGAGCGGCGCTCCGCCTGCTTCAACGCTTTCCTGTCCAGTGTTTGTGTGTCTGTCATCGTTCCTCACCCCTTTTTCTTTTTGTTGCCGGAGGTATACTGCGATTTGATCCGCGGGTCAATAAACGAATAGGCAATGTCCACAAGCAGCATGATCAGGCTGAACACGATGGACAAGATCACCACGCTGCCGCGGACCACCGGATAATCCCGGTTGCCAATGGCTTTCACCATATACTGTCCGATACCGGGGATAGAAAAAACATTCTCGATGATAACGGTCCCACCGAAGGCCGCGCCCAGGCTGCCGCCGATACCCGTAATCAACGGGATCATGGTATTGGGCAGGGCGTGGCGATAGCGGATGATCCGCTCCGGCATTCCCTTCGCCCGTGCCGTTACGACGTAGTCAGAGCGGATCTGCTCCAGCATATAAGTCCGCGTGTAGCGAACTTCCGTGGCAATGCCGGCCAGAGCCGCGCACAGGCAAGGAAGAATATAGGAGACCCAGCTGTCAATGCCGTAGGCCGGCAGCCAGCCCAAATGGAAAGAGAACAGCAAAATCAGCATGGAGGCAAGCCAGAAGCTTGGAATAGAGATACCGATCATTGCGCCGACAACGCACAGCCGGTCCTGCCATTTGTTGTGATGAACCGCCGCCGTCACACCTAACGGGACACCGATGGCTACTTGCAGCAGGCAGGAAACCAATGCGATGATCGCCGTCTGGGGGAAGCGCTGCAGTAGGCTGTCCCGGACAGGGACCTTGTTGACGTAGGAATTTCCCAGGTCAAATTCCAGGAATGTTTCCTTTAAAAAACGCCCCAGCTGGACAATGTAGGAATCGTCCAGCCCCATTGTTTCGTGCAGCTGTGCGATTTCCTGCTGGGTCGCGCTCTGCCCCAGGATCACCTGTGCCGGATCTCCCGGCACAAAATACATGATTGTAAAGATCAGTATGGAAACGCCCAAAATCACTGGGATCAGCCATAATACACGTTTAACGATATATTTCGCCATGTGATCACCTTTCCGCCTCTGGCTGAAGCGTGGAATATTGGAGCGGCAGCGGAGGCATTCGCCCCGCTGCCGCCGAAAAGGGGTAAGAGTATCCGTTTGTTACTTTTGCAGCACCGTGCAGGCATTCGGGACGATCGCGTTGTTGCGGTCGTATACGATATCCGTTACGGAGTCCTGGGTAATAATATAGTTGTAGGCGTAGTACATAGGATAGTTATAGGCCATCTCCTCTACATAGTTCAGGAGATCGGTCACAGTATCCGTGCCGTAGGTCGCAGCCATATTAGCCTTGTCGAACTTCTCCTGTAATACCGGGTCATTGACGAACACGCCGTTGACGCCCGTGGAATAGCCGTTCAAATCAAACAGTCCCATCCGGCCAGGAGTATTCAGACTCATGGTGCAGTTCATGTACAGGTCAAATGCGGTCGGGTCGTTGATCAGCGTATTGAACATTGCGGACTCATAGGTGCTGATGTTCACATTGATGCCGATTTGCTTCAGGTACGCCTGCACCAGAGAAGCAGTCTGGGTGTAGTTGTACTCCGTATTGATGATCATGTTCAGCGTCAGTTCGCCCTCGGTGTAGCCCGCCTCGGCAAGCAGCGCCTTAGCCTTTTCCACATCGTACTGGTAAGGGATGTGCTCATTCAGCGCGGGATCATAGTCATTGTAGTAAACGGAGGAATTGGTGTGCGCCACGGAGCCGTCGTTTCCGTAGATATTCTCGGCAATCGCTTCCATGTCGATCGCGTAGCTCACAGCCTGACGGAGTTTCTGATCCTGCAGGGGGCTGTTTTCGCCGCAGTTATAACTGAGGTAAAACAGCAGCGCGCCCAGGGTCTTTACGGTATTATAGCCATCCTTTGCGTTGCGGTCCGCGTCCAGGAAGGTGTCCAGGTCCGCCGTTGCGACATTGATGGTGCCGTCGATATCGCCCATTTCCAGAGCCAGCGCCAACTGAGAGGCATCCGAAATGACCTTGTAGGTCACCGTTTTCACGCTGCCCTGCGCACCGGAGGTCGCCCGGGCCGCCGCATCTGTCTGCCAGTAGTCCCGTGCGGTGAGGATGACCTCAGAACCCGGTACATAGCTTTTCAAAACATAGGGGCCGGTCCCCACAGGGGTCGTTGCCATGCCGTCAGGGCTTGCGTTATAGGAATCCTCGTCTACAATGTGGCAGGTCTTCAGGACCATATCCAGCGCCACTGCGGATTCCTGGTTCAGATACATATCCAGCTCATAGTCGTTCAGCACCTCAAAGTGATCCAGATACTTGATGCCCCATGCCAGCTGGCCGGTGGCGAAGCACTGCTCATAAGAGAATACCACATCGGATGCGGTAATTTGATTTCCGTTGGAATCGAAGATGTTGTCATACAGCGTGATCCTGTAGCAGCCGGTCCCGTTGGCTTCTACGCTTTTTGCAAGAACATACTCGCGGGTCCCATCCGGGCGGAGGAATGCCAGTGTTTCATAGATCTTGTTATAGATGACCTGCTGCCGTGCGTCATTCGCCATCAGCCAGGGATTGAAAGACTCCACGTCCAGGGTCGTTCCGATGGTCATGCTGTCGGCAAGCTCCGAAACGGCGGCCTGTTCCGCGGCTGCGGTCCCGTCCGCTTTTTCCGTTGCCTGTGTCGTGCCGGTTTTGCTGCCGCAGGCTGCCATGGACAGCAAGAGCGTCAGTGTCAGAAGCAGCGCAATGATCTTTTTCATATTTTTCCTTTCTTTCTGCACAAAGCGTAGATTGTCTTGCGACGATTCAGTCTTGAAAATTCATCCATATTGTCTTTTTAATTGTATTTGATTTTTAGATACTTTATAGCCGAATTCAGGACTGTGCAATCATCATATCAGGTTGCTTTCGTACTGTCAATCTGATATATTTCATAAATAATCGTCCATATTTTTGTTTATTTTGCCAGATTGTAATTTACAAAGCAAAGATATATCATAAATGCGGATTCTGATTTTGTATCTTATTTTTAAGTACTTATTTTGTATCGCAAATAAAGCGTAAATGTTTCCATGAATAATTGTACTTTTTCTCACAGTGTGCTATAATGAGAGCGTCACCTTTCTCTCCGGAGTGCTTTTAGAAAGGAAATTTTCCATGACCAAATTTTATCCTCGTTACCAGCAGATATTCGATGCCCTGAAGCACGACATTATTTCAGGAGCATATCCCGCCGGCAGTGCGCTGCCTACCGAGGCAGAGATCATGTCGCGTTTTCAGGCCAGCCGCACAACGGTGCGCAACGCCTTGAAGCTATTGCATGAGGAAGGGATGATCGAATCCCGCAGAGGCGCCGGTACGACTGTCTGTACCCAAGAAATGATCTCCTCTCATATTGCCTGTTCCCGTGTTACGGATGTGTCCGATGTGGATTTCTATTTTTCGGTGGAGCAGCCATGGGAGGAGAGCAGTTCCGACGCGGTCATTGACACCACGCTGGCAGACGCGGAAGTTTCCAGGGAACTCGAAGTCGGTATTGGTACCTCCGTATATCGCATCCGCTGGCTCCATTTCTTAAACGGAAAAGCGTATAATTTCCTGACGATTTATCTTCGGATGGACTTCTTCCCAGACCTGGAGGCACGAATCGGGAAGCTCTATTCTTTGTATCGTCAGGCAGCGCTTTGCTATGGATTGCATTTTACGGAGGCCCGGGAAGATGTGCAGCCCATGTGCGCAAGCTTTATTGAGGCGCATTTTCTCGGTGTTCCAGAGGGGAAGCCGCTCCTGAAACTCCGGCGAACAGCACAGTGTGAGAAAGGCCCGCTGGAATACAGCGAGTCCATCCTCAACCCGGACATTATGAAGATTTCGCTTACTCTGACCTCCCGCATTCCTGTGAGGGTGCCCCATGACCAGGACACAAAATGACCGGAGTGCCTCGGAGCGCTTCGGCAAATACCGCAGACTTTTGCTGCTTCTGGCCATTCTGATCGCTGCATCGGCGTTTCAGTTCTGGCGCGGGGAACGGTCCGTTCGCTTTGATTGGACAGATGTCGATTTGACCGTTTCCTGTGCAGATAACCAAGTGTTCCGGATTTCCTTCGCAGATGTGATCGATATGCAGCTGGCACAATCGCCGGACCTGGGGCACTGCCTGAATGGTCAGGAAACAGCATCCTGGCGCTTTGGAACCTGGGAAAACGACGCATGGGGCCGTTATGTGCTGTGTGCCGGCAAAGCGTGCGCAGACTGTATTGTACTGCGGACAGATGGCGGTATTTATGCACTCAGCTACGAGTCCGATGATGTGACGGCGGCTTTATACGAAAGCCTGAAGGCCCTGATTTCGCCCAATAGGTCTGCAATGGCACAAATTACCCCCAAAGGCTGAAACGCGGCAGGATCTCCGCTTCCAGTCCTTTGGGGGTGTTGACTATATTCGGGCACAATTCAGGTTATAACACCTTTGCAGGCGCACCTTGTCAGCACAATTGCCTGATTCTGGCTCCAGCCTCTGTCACCGGTTGGGCCAGTCTCATGTAATGGGCCACAGTCATGGTGCCATTCTTAAGGCAGTTCCTTTATAAAGGCTTCCTCTAGGTCAGGTACTGCTCCCACAGCAGGGAGTCATTTGTATTTTTCAGTCCGAATGCCTCCCGGATGCCGGTGCAGACCTGGCGAAGCTTGGCCTGCATGATGGGGGACGCAAACATTTCCCGGTTGCCGGAGGTACAGGCGCATTCAAAAATCCTGGCCCGGTCCTCGGCGGGGAAGGTCATGGCGTAGTCGTCCACAAAGGCCCGGTCCGGGCCGGTGAGCAGGGCTTTATAGGGGGTCATGTCCGCGTTCACATCCAGGCTGTAGGCAAAATTCTGGGGGTTCAGATCGTTCCAGTTGTCGTAGGCGCTGGATCGGTTCAGCACCCGGGTATCGATCAGGTGGCTGAACTCATGGAACAGGGTATGTTTCAGGCTGTCCTCGTCCTGAGGGGCAAGCGCGATGTAGTAATGGGCGCCGTTCTGGAACTGGAGGCCCTCGGCGCTGTCCAGACTGCCGGATTCGGCGGTGCCCCGGATGGAATCCACAACGCAGACCGTCAGATCGTCCCAATCCTGCTTCAGCAGCTCCAGAAATCCCTCCGGAAAAGCGCTCAGGGTGTCCTCCAGGTCCGCAAGCGCCCATTGGGTCTTGTCCACCCGATAGGCGGGCGTAAAGGCATAGTCCCAGGGGGCTGTATCCGCCGCCTCATCAAAGACAAGGACCGTAATTCCATAGCGGTTTCCCAGGCTCCGCGCCTGGGCGCGGCAGGCTGCCTGTCCCGCGTTATCCGGGTTGTCCCGGGTATAATAGGGCTCCAGGCAGCTTTCCTCGCTTTCCGGCGGGAACGCCGTATAGTTCCATTTCAGGATCCACCAGGCGTCTTCCGCGGCGCTGTGGGCGGTCAGGTAGACGTTCCCGTCCGACGTGACCCGGCACTGACCCGCAAGGTCAATATCCGGCAGCACCACACTGCTGCGCAGCACCCCGGCGGACAGATCATACAGCCCCACCGTAACGCCTGTGCTCCCGGAAATGGCGGTATACAGGCCGTTGATCTCCGGCAGGAAGCCCAGGACCTGCTCCCCCTCCCGCAGCAGCACACGGCTGGCCTCCCCCTCTTCCGGCAGAAGCACCGCCTGGCCGTCCTCCAAAAGGACGCCCAGACCGCTCCCCATGGCGCAGGCATCGGAAACGGCCAGCTCAGGATACAGCGTACTGCCGTCCGCGGCGGACAGGAGCAGCGCGCTGCCCGTGCCCTCCTCGTCCGTCAGGCGCAGCAGAAGCGTCTCTCCAAAACCGGATACGGAGCCATCGGCAAAAACCATATTCTCCCGCAGCAGAGAGGCCAGGCCGGAAGCAAGGTCCAGCTTTTTCAGGCAGCCATCGGTCAGATAATACAGCACCCTGCCGCTTTCATCCATTCCGGGCACACCAACGACCGGGTCCGGAATGGAAATGGTTTGCAGCAGCGTGAAATTTTCGTCCACCACGGAAACCGCGCTGCCGTCAAAGAGCCACACGCCGTCCCTGCCGGACCGCAGCACCGTCCGGGCATCCGTCCGGGCCTGAGGGGTCAGGCTGGGACCGGAAAGCCGCGTCAGTATGCCGCCGCTTCGCAGCAGCAGGTCCTCCCCCATGGCCCAGAGCTGGCAGAAGCTCTCCGCTTCCGTAGGGAACACCTGCATAATGCCGCTGGTCTGGGTTTCCAGACTGTGACCCGGCACATGCAGGGGGTTCTCCCGGGTGGTCTCGGCAGGCTCTATGCTCTGGCTTGCACAGCCCGCAAGCAGCAGGACGGCAAGCAGCGCGGCAAGAAATTTCATAAATCACTGTCTCCTGGCAAGTGTGTAGTCGTCGCCCTGACGGTAGTAAGGGCAGCGCTGGGACCGGGAGGACACAATGCGGTACACCTCGTCCTCGTCCAGGTCCATCATGCAGTAGTACTCGTCGTACTCCTCATCATAATCATAATACCAGCAGCTGTCGCATTGTGTCGGATCCATGGTTACTCCTCCAGAACACGGAAAGAAAAGTTTCCGTTCTCATAAATCAGGAAGCTGTGGCTGCCGTCCTTTGGAATGGAGACGCTGCCGGGGTTCAGGCAGCGGATGCCTTCCGTCTCTTCGTCCAGCTTCACGTGGGTATGTCCGGAGAGGAACACGCTGCCCTTGGGCAATGGCGGAAGATTCTGAGGGTTGGCATGGTGGCCATGGGTCAGGTAGAAGATCTTTCCATCCACAAGCAGCTGGGAGAAATCCGCAAGGCAGGGAAAGGGCAGCACCATCTGGTCCACCTCCGCCTCGCAGTTGCCCCGGACGGCAATGATTTTCTCCGCCAGTGCGCTGAGCATGGGGATCACCTTCTTGGGGGCATAGTCCCTGGGCAGGTCGTTCCTGGGCCCGTGGTACAGGAGGTCCCCCAGCAGGATCACCCTGTCAGGATTTTCCTTCTCAATTTCCTCGCACAGTCTGCCGCACCAATAGGCGCTGCCGTGAATATCGGACGCGATCAAAAGCTTCATTTTTTCTCCTTTTACTCAATTCCAATTTTTGGACGGCCCAGCTTCAGATATACCGCCGTACCCTTTCCGGGTTCGGATTCTATGGATATTTCATGGCCCAGGCGGTCGCAGACCCGTTTGCACAGGTACAGGCCGATGCCGCTGGCCTTTTTGTCCGAGCGGCCATTGTAGCCCGTAAAGCCCTTCTCAAAGATCCGGGGCAGATCCTCCGGGGCGATGCCGATACCCGTATCCCGGATCACCAGAGTGTCCGGCTCCCGGGTGTATATGGAAATCTCCCCCGCGGGGGTGTATTTCAGGGCGTTGGACAGCAGCTGCTCGATCACAAAGCTCAGCCATTTTTCATCGGTCAGAACGGTATTCTCCATGGGCTCCAGCCGCAGCCCCAGCTTCCGGTCGATGAACTCTCCGGCGAATTTCTTCACGGCCCCCCAGACGATCGGCTCCAGGGGCTGCTGCCGGAATATATAGTCCCCGGTCTCGGCGTCCAGCCGCAGATAGGTCATAGCCATGTCCACATACTGCTCAATGCGGTTCAGGTCCCCCCGCAGCCGCCGGGAAAGCGCCGAATCCTCCCTCTGAAGCTTCAGGCCCATGGAGGCGATAGGGGTCTTGATCTGGTGGGCCCAGGCGGAAAAATAGTCCGTCTGGGTGGTCATTCGCCGGGCGTCCTCCGTCCGCAGCCCGGAAAGCCGGTCCATCTGCCCTTCCAGAAGCCGGGTGTAGTCCCGGGCCTGCTGGTTTTCCGGCTCCGGGAGTCGGTCAGGCGTCAGCTCTTCCAGCTCCGCCAGCTGCCGGAGAGCCTCATGCGCTCGCCGGAACCGGCGGTAATCCCGCAGCAAAAACAACGCTTCCAGGCACAGACACAGCGCCGCGGGATAGGCCGCCGCCCGCCAGGGCACATGATACAGGGCAAACAGGCCCAGGAAAATGCCGCCAAAAAGGCAAATGCGGACAAATGCGCCGGCCCTCTCCCGCAGGAATTGCGCAATCAGGTTTTTTTCAGTCTCCAAGCTGATACCCCACGCCGAATCTCGTCACGATGAAGCCCGGCAGCCCCGCGCCGTCCAGCTTTCTGCGCAGACGATTCACATTCACCGTCAGAGTGTTCTCGTCCACAAAGCTGTCCGACTCCCAGAGCCGCTCCATAAGCTTCTCCCGGCTGACCACAGCCCCCTTGTTTTCCAGCAGGCAGAGAAGGATTTTGTATTCGTTCTTCGTCAGCTCGATCTTCTGTCCCTCGAAGCGCAGTGTGCTGTCCAGGGTGTTCAGCTCCGCCCCCCGATGCCGCAAAACCGGGGCCGCGGGCCGGAAATCGTAGCATCGGCGCAGGATCGCCTGGACCTTGGCAACCAGGACATTCCTGTCAAAGGGCTTGGCCACAAAGTCGTCCCCGCCCATGTTCATGGCCATGACAATGTTCATATTCTCCGAAGCCGAGGACAGAAACACAATGGGCACATTGGAGGTCTTTCGGATCTCGTTGCACCAGTGGTAGCCGTTGAAAAAGGGCAGCATAATGTCCAACAGCACCAGATGGGGCTGGAAAGCCTCAAATTCTCCCAGCACATTCCGGAAATCCCGGACGCGCCGGGTCTCCAGACCCCATTGGGTCAGCTCCTCCGCCACCGCCTGGGCAATGGCCCCCTCGTCCTCCACGATCAGAACACGGTACATCTTCCCCGCCCCCTTTTGTGGTATCTTACCGCAAAAACAGGAAAAAAGCAAGGCTATGGCGGGCATATGCGCAAAATCTTAAGGAATTCCTCTTGTATCTATGGAAAGCCTGTGGTAAAATAAAGTGATTTATTATGAAAAAACGAACCTATGGAGGTCATTATGTATCTGCGGATTCCCCACTAGTCCTCTGCGGTTTTGAAGAATATGAATTGAACCTGGAGGAAAGAAGCTATGTCAACCTTACAAGAAGAAATCAGCCGCCGCCGGACCTTTGCCATCATCTCCCACCCCGACGCCGGTAAAACGACCCTGACCGAAAAGTTCCTGCTTTACGGCGGGGCCATCGCTCAGGCCGGCGTGGTCAAGGGCAAGAAAAATTCCCGGGCCGCCACCTCTGACTGGATGGAAATTGAGAAGCAGCGCGGTATCTCCGTCACCTCTTCCGTCATGCAGTTCCAGTACGAGGGCTTTTGTATCAACATTCTGGACACCCCGGGCCACCAGGACTTCTCCGAGGATACCTACCGGACGCTGATGGCCGCGGACTCCGCCGTCATGGTCATTGACGGCGCAAAGGGCGTGGAGCCTCAGACCCGGAAGCTGTTCAAGGTCTGCGCCATGCGGCACATCCCTATTTTCACCTTCGTCAACAAAATGGACCGGGAGGCCCGGGACCCCTTCGACCTGCTGGACGAATTGGAACGGGAGCTGGGCATCGAGACCTACGCCATGAACTGGCCCATCGGCTCCGGCAAGGATTTCCAGGGCGTTTACGACCGGGAAAAGAGCGAGCTGCTGTTTTTCTCCGGCGTTTCCGGCAAAAACAAGGCAGGTAAGCACGCCGTGGACCTGTACAGTCCCGAAGTAGCCGAGCTGCTGGACAGCGAAGAGAAGCACCGGCAGCTCATTGACGATGTGGAGCTGCTGTCCGCCGGACGGGAGCTGGACATGGAGGAGGTCCGCCGGGGCCAGCTGAGCCCGGTGTTCTTCGGCTCCGCCCTGACCAATTTCGGCATCGAGCCATTCCTGGAGTCCTTCCTGAAGCTGACCCCGCCCCCTCTGGCCAGAGTGGCGGACTGCGGCACCATCGATCCCTTCAGCCCGGATTTCTCCGCTTTCGTCTTTAAGATCCAGGCCAACATGAACAAGGCCCACCGGGACCGGCTGGCCTTTATGCGCATCTGCTCCGGCAAGTTCCAGCGGGACGCGGAATACTTCCATGTCCAGGGCAACCGGAAAATGCGCCTTTCCCAGCCCCAGCAGATGATGGCCGCCGAGCGGGAGATCGTGGAGGAAGCCTACGCGGGGGACGTCATCGGCGTGTTTGACCCCGGCATCTTCTCCATCGGCGACACCATCACCGTGCCCGGCAAGAAATTCTTCTATTCCGGCATCCCCACCTTCGCCCCCGAGCACTTTGCCCGGGTATCCGCCAAGGATTCCATGAAGCGTAAGCAGTTCGTGAAGGGCACGGAGCAGATTGCCCAGGAGGGCGCTATCCAGATCTTCAAGGTGCCCAATTCCGGTATGGAAGAGGTCATCGTGGGCGTCGTTGGCACGCTGCAATTTGATGTATTCCAGTACCGGATGAAGAACGAATATGGCGTGGATCTGCGCATGGAGGGCCTGCCCTATGAGGAGATCCGCCTGATTGACAGCTACCCCGGAGACCTGACGGATATGAACCTGGGCTCCGACGCCGAGCTGCTGGAGGACTACAAGGGCAGAAATCTGCTGGTCTTTACGAGCTTCTGGGCCATTGACTTCACCTGCCGGAGAAATCCCGGTCTGAAGGTGTCTGAGATCGTCGTTTCGGAAGGATAAGGCTATGAACTTCTGGGGGCATTTGAAAACCATATCCCACCACCGGTGGCTGGTCTGCAAGGGCTGCTTCCGGGTAGGGCTGTACCGCCAGGGGCTGACCCACGACCTGAGCAAATTTTCTCCCACGGAATTCTGGCAGGGGGTCAGATACTACCAGGGCTACCGCAGCCCCAACGCCGCCGAGCGGGAGGACAAGGGCTACAGCGAAGCCTGGATGCACCACAAGGGCCGGAATAAGCATCACTATGAATACTGGACGGACCTGAGCCCTGCCACAAAACGCTACGAGCCGGTGCCCATGCCCCGGAAATACCTGGTGGAGATGGTCATGGACCGCCGGGCGGCCTGCATGACCTACGAGGGGAAGAAGTATACCTCCGCTTCCCCTTACAACTATTTTGCCAAAAGCCGGGAGCGTCTGCTGATGCACCCGGAAACGGAACGGCAGCTGGCATTCCTGCTGGAAATGCTCCGGGACCAGGGGGAAGAGGCGACCTTCCGGTACATAAAGTCTTCGGTCCTGCAGGGGGAACCTTTTCCCTGGGAGTAGCCATAACAAAGACAAAGGAGCGATTGCATGAGGCGGTTTGACCGTAAACAAATCAAAACGGCGCTGCTGGTCCTTCTTTGGACCTGTGTGATGTTCGCCGAGGAGTTGGCGCGGCTTGCCCTTGCCCGGGGGGCCGCAGCGGAGGACGGCGTTCTCCGGCATATTGCCTTTACCCTTCTTTACGGCGGCGAACGGGCCAAGCTTGGGCTTCTCGTCCGGTTTCTGCTATTGCTGGCGCTGGCCGCTGCGCAGCTGCGGAGCATTCGGACCGCGAAAAAGAAATTCTGGGTCCCGGCTTTGATCCTGGCCCTCTTTTTTACCCAGAACACCTTGATTTACCTGTCCCCCACCCAGAAGCTTCTCAGCCTGGTGGCCATCCCGCAGATTGGAATACCCGAAAACATTCTCTTCTGGGTGTCCATAGCTGCAAGCTATTACAGCTTGATCCTGCTGCTGTGCGGCTGGCTGCAAAGGCCCCTGGGAGAACGGACCGTTTTTCGGCCCAAACGGCAGCTGCTCTGGGCCGGGATCATTCTGCTGTGCTGGCTGCCTCTGCTGGTCCTGCGCGCCCCCGGCTCCATCTATCTGGACACCACCGTGCAGATTTTGCAGTACCAGGGGTATTTTCCCATACAGGCTTCTTCCCCGGTACTGCTGACCTTTGTCTACGGCTTTCTCATGACCCTGGGCCAGGGGCTGGGCGGCAATGACCTGGGACTGTTCTTCTGCATACTCTTTCAGCTCGCTCTGGGGCTGTATGCCCTGAGCTTCGGCTGCGAGGAAGCGGCGTCCCGCTCCGGGAAAAAATACATAGGCGTTCTTCTCAGCCTGTTCTTCGGTCTGGCTCTGGTATATCCCTCTTTGGCCCAGGCCGCGCTGAAGGATTCGGTCTACAGCCCTTTGTTTCTGCTGCTGGTTATTTTCTATTGCAGGACATTGGAGGACGGCTCCAGAAGGAATCTGGTTCCGCTGCTGATTCTGGCCCTGCTGTGCGGGGCAACCCGAAAGGGCGGCATATATCTCTCCGCTCTGATCCTGCTGTGCCTGGCAGGCAAAAAAGAGCTGCGCCGGTTCGCCGTCCTCTCCTGTCTTGGGCTGGTGGCCCTGCACGGGGTGGTCAACTGGGCCGTCTATCCGGCCGTTGGCATCGAAAGCCCAGAGGAAAAGGAGAACTACAGCTTCTTCTACCAGTTGACAGGCTACTATTGCAGCAATCATCCCGACTGGGTCACAGAGGAGGAAAAGGAGATCATCTCCCAGGTCCTGGACTATGACACGGTTGTGGAAAAATACGATCCAAAAATCGTGGATGAAATCAAGGCCACCTATCATGCGGAAAGCGCCGCCCAGGTCCACAGCTTCCTGCTGCTCCAGGGCAAGCTCTTCCTAAAGCATCCGCTGACCATGCTGGAGGCCGCGGTGTACGCCAGGAACTGGTCTTTCTGCCCATTTATGTGGAACGTGGAAAAGTGTATCGGCGAGGTTCAGATCGGTTTTGACTATGTACTTCCTCAGCTTTCGGGCTTTTCCAGATGGGTGGAGGGGGATGCCTGCCGCCGTATAGAGGCCAGTTTCTGGGAGTATGCGTACAGCTACCCCGCCCGGCTGTTCCTGCTCTCCGGTATCTATAACTGGGCGGCTCTTGTACTGGGCTTAGCCGCCTGGTATGCCGGCAGCCGAAAAAAACAATGGATGGTCCTGCCCGTGCTGCTGGCTCTGGCCGGGCTGCTGCTGACCCACGTCAACGGTTCCGTCCGCTACGCCGGGTCCGTGATCTACGCGGTACCGGTGCTGTTGGTGCTTGTGAAATGTCGTTGGTCATTTACGAAAGAGGATGAGAAATGAAAGAGCGGAATGTGGGTTTGGATATAACAAGGATTTTCGCTTTTCTATGCGTCGTTTCCGTCCACTCCCTTCACTATACCGGCTTCTATGACTATCCTGTGGATGGCATCCGGATGTATCTGCTGTGTCTGTTCCGTGCGCTTGTCAACTGCTGTATCCCGCTGTTTCTGTTGATCAGCGGCTACCTGCTTGGCGGGCGGATTGTGGATCTGCGGGAAAAAGGAAGCTTACGCCGCTATCTGTGCCAAAGCGGCAGTCTGATTTGTACCTACTTTTTGGCGGAAGTCATGAACCTGACATACCGGAACGTGTTTTTGCACGAATCACTCTCCTGGCGAGACGCCGCGGCACATATTTTAGGCTATAGCGGCTATGGCTGGTATGTCAATATGTATCTGGGGCTTTATGCGCTGCTGCCGTTTTTGAATTTGCTCTGGCGGAGTCTGGGAGACAAATCCGTACAGAAAAAATTTCTTTTCTGCCTGTTGGCACTGACCGCGCTGCCCGGCGTTGCCAATGTCTATAACTACGCCACTCCCGGCGCTTTGATGTCCCCTTGGACATACAAGGCGACGAATTCCATACTGCCCGACTGGTGGACCTCGCTTTACCCACTGACAGCTTTCTTTTTGGGCGCGTACATCCGGGAAAACGTCGACATTGTAAAGCTACATACAAAAAGGCTTCTGCTTCTTCTGTTTCTCAGCGTCCTGCTTTGCGGCGGCTATAATATCTGGCGCTCCTGGAAAGTTCCCTTTGTACGGGGAATCTGGAACAGCGAGGGCAGTTTACAGACGCTTCTCTGCGCCGTTCTGGTTTTCCTGACGCTCAATTCCATTCATTACCCGGAATTGACTTCTCGCGGGGCCGGGTTCCTCAGGCTTGTATCAAAGCTGACCTTCGGAGCCTACCTGTTTTCCTGGACGACCGACCGGATCGTTTCTCAAATTCTCTTCCGGCATTTTGCAAGCGCGTCCGCGTACACGCTGTGTATGCCCCTGATCGTTGCCGCCTCCGCCATAATGGCCCTGTCGGGTGCTTTCCTGATCCAACTGGTGCAAAAAACGCTGTTTTCCCTTTTCCGCAGAATTCAAAGGTCTGCTGTGAACGCATAAAAAATCCGTAGAGACGTTTTTGCGCCGTCTCTACGGTTTTTGATTTATTAAGCGGTTTCCTTTTTGGTTCGGGAGAATCTTTCCTTCCAGTACTTGCCAAATACCAGTGCCTCCGCCAGCAGCCCCACAGGCAGGGCGCAGAGCACGTCAATGGCGGAATGCTGCTTGACCACCATAGTGGAGATGCTGATAAGAATGACGCTGAATACGACAAAGGCTTTCCACAGCTTTCCCGCCTGCTTTTCCTTCAGCCAGCAGGAGCCGATGCCCAGAGAATAGGCCACGTGCAGGGACGGACACACCCCGGTGGGGGTATCGAACTGGTAGATGAAAGCCGCCAGATGGGTAAAGAAATTGTCCCGCGCAAATTCCGTGGGCCGCAGATCCTGGATGCTGGGATAAAGAATATAAACCGTCATGGCCACCACCTGGGTGACGATGATGTACTTTTGCAGATTGCGGAAATTCTCGATACTGTACAGCGCGAAATATCCCAGAGAGATGACGATCAGCAGATACCAGAAGCAATAGGGAATGAAGAAAAACTCATTAAAGGGGATCAGGTCGTCCAGGCGGCTGTGGATCAGATGGCAGGATTCATAGGGGATGAAATTCTCCGTCAGGAAATAGAAGAGAAAATAAACGATCCAGCCGCCCAGCAGCTTCAGGTGGGAAAACTCCGGGTCGTTCAGCTTGGAAAAGCGGAACTTCCGGTAGTCAACAACAGGTTTTTTCATAGAATCGCCTCGGCAGAATGATTGGTTTTGTAGTTCTTCTTTGGAATATTGGGATAGGGCACCACGATGTGCTCCGGCAGGCTCTCCGCCTGAGCGGTAATGCTGTCCATGAGGGCCTGACAGATCCGGCGGCGCTCGTCGGCGATGGGGGCCGCCGGGTCAAACCGGATAGGCTTGCAGAAATAGACCTTGCGCAGCCTGGGGGCCAGATACATAGGCACAAAGTTCAATGCCTTGCCGGTGCGCTTGTAGTAAAGCTTTGCCACGTCCACAAAGTTCTCCTGAAAAGCACAGAGGATCTGATTGTAGCTCTTTTTGCACTCCGGGAAAATAATGATGTGCTGCCCCGCCTGGAGCTTTTTCACGGTGTCCCGGAAGGTATTGATGACCCGGGTATCGTGGTAGACGGCAATGGTATCGCCGCAGCGCATAACGCAGGCGGCAAAGGGGGCAATGATGTAGCTGATGACACGGAACAGGGGCTTCAGGGCCTTGGGCTTGTCGTCCCAGAAGTCGTGATAGGCGTAATCCGGCACTTCCTTCGTCTTCATCATCTGTCCGGCGCACCAGATAGCGCGTTTTCCCGGGAAATACAGCTCCGCTACGATCGGCCCATTGGCCTGGGAATGGTTGCCCACCACGATGGACGGCTCCTCCGGCAGGTTCTCCACCCCTTCCAGGGTGGTTTTGGGGTAGAATATCCAGACAAGCTTCCAGCAGACCCAATAAAACGCTTTTTCGATCCAATTTTTCAAGGCCATACCTCCGCATAGTATGGAACCTCTGATTAAATCGGCAAGAGCTGAGAGCGAGAGATTTTTCGACCGGTCGAAGCATCAAAAGCAGAGGAATACTTGATGTATTTCCTGCTTTTGATGCTGAAGAGCGGGTGAAAAAGATCCGCTCTTCAGCCGCAGACGATTTATTCAGAGGTTCCCTATATTTTATGGGAATCATACAGCAGAAAGCTAAACTGCGGCTAAACTTGAAAAATTTACAAAGAGGGGGTATACTATTTTTGTTTCGTTTCGGTTTAGAATGATACCATATGCTAAGAAAAAATGCAAGTACAGTAAGAAATACTTAAGGGAGGAATTGCCGTGTTTCATATTCTTGTGGTGGATGACGACAAGAATACCCGCCGCCTGATGCGGGCGGTGCTGGAGGGCGACGGCTATACGGTCACAACCGCCTGCGACGGAGAGGAAGCCCTGGCCGTTATGGACCGGGAGCATGTGGACCTTGCGGTGCTGGATATCATGATGCCCAATATGGACGGCTACGAATTTACAAGGACGCTCCGCGCCGCCAACAACGAGCTGCCCATTCTCATGGTCTCCGCCAAGCAGCTGTCCGAGGACCGAAAAAAAGGCTTTCTGGTGGGCACCGACGACTATATGACAAAGCCCGTGGATACGGACGAAATGCTGCTGCGCATCAAAGCCCTGCTGCGCCGGGCCAAGATCGTCTCCGAGCGAAAAATTGAGATTGGGGAAGTAGTCCTGGACTACGACTCCCTGACGGTTTCCCGGGGGAAGGAGCGCCAGGAGCTGCCCCAGAAGGAATTTTTGCTGCTGTATAAGCTGCTGTCCTATCCCGGCAAGATCTTCACAAGAATCCAGCTCATGGACGAGATCTGGGGTATGGATTCCGATACGGGCTGGGAGACGGTGACGGTTCACATCGGCCGCCTGCGCAAGCGCTTTGAAAGCTGGCCGGAATTCGAGATCGTCTCCGTCCGGGGCCTGGGCTATAAGGCGGTGAAAAAGGTATGAAACGGAAACAGCCGGGCCGCATGACCCTGACGCTGATCCTCTCCGCCTGCGTCTTTGTGGTCACGCTGGTAACGCTGCTGATTATCGGCATTGCCCTGGTAATCGTGGACCACACGGGGCAGCTGGGCCGCTGGATGGAGCATTCCAGCATTCTCTCCTTCTTTCTGATCATCGGAGCCATCAGTCTGGTAGGCGGCACGCTGATGGCGCTGCTGCTGGGCACCTTTCCCCTGCGGTCCGTCAGCCGGATGACCCAAGGGCTCCACCGGCTGGCCTCCGGAGATTACAAGGTCCGGATCAAGCCAACGGGAATCGTTGGCAGCATTGCCCCGATCCGGGATATGGTGGAGTCCTTCAACGCCACGGCGGCGGAGCTGGAGGGCACGGAAATGCTGCGCTCGGATTTTATCAACAATTTCTCCCACGAGTTCAAGACCCCCATCGTCTCCATTGCGGGCTTTGCCAGCCTGCTGAAGCAGGGGGACCTGACCCGGGCGGAGCAGCTGGAATACTTGGACATCATTGAAAGCGAAAGCAAGCGTCTGGCAGATATGGCTACCAATGTGCTGAACATGACCAAAGTGGAAAACCAGACCATTCTGACAGATATCACGGAATTCAACCTCTCCGAGCAGCTGCGTACCTGCGTATTGATCCTGGAGCGGAAATGGGAGAAGAAAAATCTGGAAATGAATCTGGAGCTGGAGGAGCACACCATCTCCGGAAACCAGGAACTGCTGCGGCAGGTCTGGGTGAATCTTCTGGACAACGCCATCAAGTTCTCCCCCGAGGGGCAGACCATAGAGATCTCCGCGGCGGAGGAGGAAACCACCGTGGCCGTTTCCATCTGCAACACCGGCTCTTACATTCCTCAGGATCAACAGGAGGCCATTTTCCGGAAATTCTACCAGGCGGACCGCTCCCACAGTACCGAGGGCAACGGCATCGGCCTGGCGGTGGTCAAACGGGTGGTGGAGCTCCACGGCGGCAGCATCCGGGTAGAGAGCAATCCGTCCTTCACAAAATTTACGGTGACGCTTCCCAAAGGAAAGTGAAAAAATCCCAGACAGTTTCGTTGCTCAAGCAACGCTGCCTGGGACTTTTTCAGTTTATACTGGAAGCATCAAAGAACGGAGGAACCAATCATGATTCGGCAGATCATTCATATCGATCAGGAAAAATGCAACGGCTGCGGCCTGTGCGTCACAGCCTGCCACGAGGGGGCCATTGCCCTCATCGGCGGCAAGGCCTATCTTGCCCGGGAACACTACTGCGACGGTCTGGGGGACTGCCTGCCCGGCTGCCCCACCGGGGCCATCACCTTTGAGACCCGGGAGGCCCCGGCCTACGACGAGGCGGCCGTGCTGAAAGCCAAGGCCGAAAAGGCCGCCGCCCACCTGGGCTGCCCCGGCACCCGCGCCCGGACCCTGGCCCCGGAACCGGATGCACCCCAGGGAAGCTGCCCCAGCCAGCTGCGGCAATGGCCGGTACAGCTGAAGTTGGTGCCAACCCAGGCCCCCTGGTTTGAAAACGCGGATGTGCTGGTGGCGGCGGACTGCACCGCCTATGCCTACGGCGACTTCCACAAGGACTTCCTTCGGGGCAAGGTCCTGCTCATCGCCTGCCCCAAGCTGGACAGCGTGGACTACAGCGAAAAGCTGACCGCCATTTTCCGGGGCAACAGCATCCGCAGCGTAACGGTCCTGCGCATGGAGGTCCCCTGCTGCGGCGGACTGCAAAGAGCCGTGGAGACCGCCGCCGCGGCCAGCGGGAGAGACATTCCCGTGACTACCAAGATCGTCACGACCGATGGCAGAATACGCTAAAGAGCCTCCCCTTGGGGAGGGCGGCCCGCCAACAGGCGGGTCGGATGTGCGGCGGGCCGCAGGATCGGCAAGGAGAAAGTTTTGCAATTCTTTTCTTGCAAACAGAGCCAACGCTGCTTAGGCCAGTTCCACATTGGTTCTGCTTACCGCCCCTCATCAGTCTCGGCTTTGCCGAGCCAGCTTCCCCCAGGGGAAGCCATTTCAAATTAGGAGGAACTCCCATGAACAAAAACCTTTTCTGCTTCCAGTGTGAACAGACTGCCGGGTGCACCGGCTGCACCGGCGCGGCGGGCGTCTGCGGCAAGACCGCGCAGACCGGCCTTTTACAGGACGCGCTTACCGGGGCCTTGATCGGCCTGGCCCGTGCCTCTGACGGAAATACCGACCGGCTGACCCCGGGGACGGACGATCTCATTCAGCAGGCGCTTTTCACCTGTGTCACCAACGTCAATTTCGAGGATGACACCATCCGGCTCCTTCTGGACCGGGTCCGTACCGAAAAGGCCCGGCTGGTGCCGGACTGCACCGCCTGCCAGAACCCCTGCGGGCACAATGACGACTACGATATGACGGACCTCTGGAACGCCCAGGAGGATATCCGCAGTCTGAAAAGCCTGATCCTCTTCGGCATCCGGGGCATGGCCGCCTACGCCTACCACGCCGCCGTCCTGGGCTATCGGGACGAGGAGGTGAACCGCTTCTTCTACAAGGCCCTGTTCATCCTGGGCGAGGACACGGACGCGGAGCATCTGCTTCCCATCGCGCTCCAGGTGGGCGAGGTGAATCTCAAGGCCATGGCATTGCTGGACAAGGCCAATACGGAGACCTTCGGCCATCCCGAACCGACCACTGTCAGCCTGACCGTGGAGAAGGGTCCCTTTATCGTGGTCAGCGGCCACGATCTGTATGACCTCAAGTGCCTGCTGGAGCAGACCAAGGGCAAGGGCGTCAACATCTACACCCACGGCGAAATGCTGCCCGCCAACGCCTATCCCGGGCTGAAAAAATATCCCCATCTGAAGGGCAACTTCGGCACCGCCTGGCAGAATCAGAGAAAAGAGCTGGAAAACCTGCCCGCCCCCATTCTTTTCACCACCAACTGCCTGATGCCCCCGAAAAAAAGCTATCTGGACCGGGTCTTTACCATGGAGCAGGTCCGCTTCCCGGGCGCTGCCCACATTGGCGAGGACCGGGACTTCACCCCGCTCATCGAAAAGGCCCTGGAACTGGGCGGCTTCCCGAAGGATATGCATTTTACCGGCATCAACGGCGGCCACAGCGTTATGACCGGCTTCGGCCGGAAAGCCGTGCTGGACAACGCCCAGGTAGTGGTGGACGCCGTAAAGTCCGGCGCGCTGAGGCACATTTTCCTGGTAGGCGGCTGCGACGGCGCACGTCCCGGCAGAAGCTACTTTACGGACTTCGTCCGACAGACCCCGGCGGATACGGTGGTGCTGACCCTGGCCTGCGGCAAGTACCGCTTCAATGACCTGGACCTGGGCACGGTAGGTCCCCTGCCCCGTATTCTGGATATGGGCCAGTGCAACGACGCCTATTCCGCCATTGCGGTGGCGGACGCCCTGAGCAAGGCGTTCGGCTGCGGCATCAATGACCTGCCCCTTTCCATGGTGCTGTCCTGGTATGAGCAGAAAGCCGTGTGCATTCTGCTGACCCTGCTGCACCTGGGCATCAAAAACATCCGCCTGGGCCCCACCCTGCCCGCGTTCCTGTCCCCCAACGTGGTATCCTTTTTACAGCAGACCTACGGCATTGCTCCCACGACCACGCCGGAGGCGGACCTAAAAGCCATTCTTGGATAAAAAACTCCCCGGGAAATCTGCATTTCCCGGGGAATACCCTATTTATCGGGGATCACACAATGCCCTGTGCGTTCATGGCGTCGGCGACCTTCAGGAAACCGGCAATGTTGGCGCCGGCCACATAGTTGCCCTCCATGCCGTACTCCTTGGCGGCGGCATCCAGGTTGTGGAAGATGTTCACCATGATGTCCTTCAGCTTGGCGTCCACTTCCTCGAAGGTCCAGCTGAAGCGCTGGGAGTTCTGGGTCATTTCCAGAGCGGAGGTGGCCACGCCGCCGGCGTTGGAAGCCTTGCCGGGGCAGAACAGAACGCCCTGGGACTGCAAATACTTGGTAGCATCCAGAGAGGTGGGCATATTGGCGCCCTCCACCACGGCGAAGCAGCCGTTTGCCACCAGGGCCTTGGCATCGTCCAGCAGCAGCTCATTCTGGGTGGCGCAGGGCAATGCCACATCGCACTTGGTCGTCCAGACGCCCTTCCCCTCGTGGTATACGGAATTGGGCCGGGCCTTGGCGTACTCCGTCAGACGGGCACGCTTGACCTGCTTCACGTCGATCAAGGTCGCCACGTCAATGCCGTCGGGGTCATAGATCCAACCGGTGGAGTCAGAACAGGTGACGGGCTTTGCCCCCAGCTGCCAGGCCTTCTCAATAGCATAGGTCGCCACGTTGCCCGCGCCGGAGACCACAACGGTCTTTCCCTTCAGGTCCTTGCCGTTGCACCGCAGCATTTCGTCCGTCAGGTACAGCAGGCCGTAACCGGTGGCTTGGGTGCGGGCCAAGCTGCCGCCGAAGCTCAGGCCCTTGCCGGTAAGCACGCCTTCGTACTGGCCGGTCAGACGTTTGTACTGGCCATACAGATAGCCGATCTCCCGGCCGCCCACGCCGATATCGCCCGCGGGCACGTCCTCATTTTCACCGATATACTTGTACAGCTCCGTCATAAAGCTCTGGCAGAAGGCCATGACCTCCCGGTCGGACTTGCCCTTGGGGTCAAAATCCGCGCCGCCCTTGCCGCCGCCGATAGGCAGGCCGGTCAGGGAATTCTTAAAGGTCTGCTCGAAGCCCAGGAATTTCAGAATGCCCTGGTTCACGCTGGGATGGAACCGCAGGCCGCCCTTGTAAGGGCCGATGGCGCTGTTGAACTGCACCCGGTAGCCGTTGTTCACCTGGACCTGCCCCTTATCATCCACCCAGGGGACACGGAACATGATGATCCGCTCGGGTGTCACCAGCCGCTCCAGGAAAGCGTTCTTCCGGTAGCGGTCCTCGTTCTTCTCAATGACCACCCGCAGAGATTCCAGGACCTCCGTAACGGCCTGCAAAAATTCCGGCTGCCCGGGGTTCTGCGCGGCGACCCGCTCCAGGATTTCATCTACATAACTCATAGACAAGTGTACTCCTCTCAAAGCATTTTCTGGGGGCTATTGTAGCAGATTGCGGCGAGAATTTCAACCATTTTCAGCAGGAGATTTGTCAAAAGCCCTCTCGGTTTCACAAAAATTGCCTTGCTTATGGGCAAGGCAGTTGACAAAGCAGTGCGTTCGGAGTATAGTATAAGCAAAGAGGGTGCTACCAGTAGGTCGGCTCCCCCAAGGTTTTACGGAGAAGTAGCTGTTTGCTTGGAGGCTAGGCAGCTACTTCTCTTTGTTATTCGCCTGGAGAACCAGGGCAATGACAGCAATAATGACCATGCAGAATTGAAAAATTCCTTCCCATGTAACCATAACCGCCACCCCCTTTCTTTCGATCGGGGGCAAAAGAAAAGTATATCACCCCCGAAAAAGGTCGAGGGGAAACCGCCTACCGGGGTACTGGTAGCACCAAAAACAGGGTAGCACAAACTTCGACAAATTGCAAGGGGAGAAATGAACAATGCACATCGCTTTCACGCGCTGTGCATCGTTTTTTAGTAAATCCAACGTATTATTCCCGCAGCATATCTTTGGCCAACACAATTCCCTGCTCCGCAAGGTAATCCGTTCCCTTGCTCATGAAAAAAACAATTGCCGTATCCGGCAAGTGCAGATGGCACGCGTGATGGGCGCTGTTTATCTGCTCGTCGGCTGTAATAACCGCTTTTGAGGCATCATTCGGCAAATACCACATGGCAAGTCTTCCCTCCCGTCAGGCCCGGGGCAGGATATCCTCCCGGATGGTCCGCACCAGGGCGTCGATCTCTTCCTGGGTGGTCTCCCGGCTCAGGGAGACCCGGAAGGCGGAATCAATGGCTTTCTCGCCAACGCCCATGGCGGTGAGCACATAGCTCCTGTGGCCCTTGGCGCAGGCGGAACCGGCAGAGACGCAGATGCCCGCGTCCTGCAAAATATTGATGGAATTCTGGGTGGGCACCCCGGGAATGGAGATGCTGAGGATGTGGGGCGCGTCATGGGCGCCGTTCAGCTGCACCCCGGGAAGGGCTTCCAGCTGGGCGCAGAGATTTTCCAGCAGCCCCCGCTCCCGGGCAATGTCCTCCCGGAAGGTTTTGCTGCCCGCCTCCGCGGCGGCCGCAAAGCCGAAGAGGGCCGGCGTGCCCTCGGTGCCGCTGCGATAGCCCCCCTCCTGGCCGCCGCCCTGAATGAGGGGCGGGAAGGACTTGAGCCGGGGAGAGATGTATAAAGCCCCCGCCCCCTTGGGGCCGTGGATCTTATGACTGGAAACGGAAATCAGGTCCGCACCCAGGGTCTTCGCCTGGAAGGGGATCTTCAGAAAGCCCTGAACGGCGTCCGTATGGAAGACGGCGTCCGGGCACAGCCTGTGGGTGAGCTTGGCCATCCGGGCAATGGGCATGACGGACCCGGCCTCGTTATTGACCATCATAACGGATACCAGAATGGTATCCTTCCGCAGCGCCGCTTTCAGGGCATCCACGGTGATGTTTCCCAGCGCGTCCGGCTGCAAATACGTTACCGCAAAGCCCTGGGCCTCCAGGTCCTTCATGCAGTTCAGGATGGCGTGGTGCTCGATGGCGGTGGTGACAATGTGCTTGCCCCGCTTGCCAAAGCGTTTGGCGGTGCCGTAGACCGCCCAGTTGTCGGCCTCGGTGCCGCAGGAGGTGAAGAACACCCGGTCCGGCTCCGCCCCCATGGCGGCGGCTACGGCGTGCCGTGCGGCACGAAGCTGCCGGGCGGCGCTGATACCGAAATCATACAGTGCGGAGGGGTTCCCCCAATCCTGGGTCAGCGCCCTCGCAGCAGCCTCCACGGCCTCGGCGCAGGGCCTGGTAGTGGCGGAATTGTCGAGATAAATCATGTTTTTCCTTACTTTCCGACGCAGAAGCGTTCAAAAATTCTTGCGGTGATGTCCTCCCGGACCGTAGCCCCGGTGACTTCGCCCATGGCCTCCATAGCGGCCTCCACATCCAGCAGCAGAGCGTCCGGAGTTACCCCCAGCTTCAGCCCCCGCAGAGCGGAGAGCAGGCTCTCATAGGCCCGGCGGCAGGCGTCATACTGGCGGGGGTTGGTAAGAATGGAGCCGTCGCAGGGGGCTTCCCCGGCGAAGAGGTCATCGATGCAGCTTCGCAGCTGGTCCAGTCCCTCATTCTCCGCCGCGCTGATGGAGATCACATTCACAAAGGGCAGTTCGGCGGGTTCTATGACGCTGCCCAGGTCCGCCTTGTTGATAAGGGCAATGGCCTGGGGCACTTCCAGACACAGGTCAATGATTTCCCGGTCCTCCTGGGTCAGGGGTTGGCTGCCGTCGCAGACGAAGAGGGCCAGGTCCGCCTCCTCCAGGGCTTTCCGGGACCGGTCCACGCCCATGGCCTCCACGGTATCGGCGGTCTGCCGGATGCCCGCGGTGTCGATCAGCCGCAGCCGGGTGGAGCCCGCCAGCACCGCTTCCTCCACGGTGTCCCGGGTGGTGCCGGGGATATCGGTGACGATGGCCCGGTCAAAGCCAGCCAGAGCGTTCAGCAGGCTGGACTTGCCCACGTTCGGTCTGCCGACAATGGCGGTTTTCACGCCCTGCCGCAGAATGCGGCCCTGGCCGTAGGTCTGCAAAAGCGCGTAAAGGGCCTTGGCGTCACTCCGCAGGGACGCGGCGTAGTTGGCAAGACCGAAGTCCTCAATGTCCTCGTCCGGGTAGTCCAGGACAGCATGGAAATGGCTGCACAGGTCCGTCAGGTGGTCATATACCGGCAGCAGCACCTTTTGCAGCCTGCCCCCCACCTGCCCCGCGGCGTTGGCGGCGGCGTCGGCAGTCTCCGCCTCGATCAGATCGATAACGGCCTCCGCCTGGGTCAGGTCCAGCTTGCCGTTCAGAAAGGCCCGTTTTGTAAATTCTCCCCGGCGGGCAGGCCGTGCCCCGGCGGCGTAAAGGCTTTGCAGTCCCGCCGCCAGCACGGCAGGGGATCCGTGACAGTGGAATTCCACGGTGTTCTCGCCGGTATAGCTGTGGGGCGCCCGGGAGACCACGGCCATGCACTGGTCAATGGTCCGGCCCTGGATATCAGACAGCTCTCCCAGGATCAGCTTCCGGTCCGGGGCGCTTTGCAGGGGGCGGGAAAAGACCTTTTCCGCGATTTCGATACAGTCGTCTCCCGACAGCCGCAGGATGCCGATGGCGGCCACCTGATTTCCCGTGGAGACGGCGGCAATGGTGTGTGACATTATCTATCCTCCAAAAACGACAGGGAATCCCCGGATACGTAGCGCATAAGCTGATAGGCGCACATAATGGCCAGATTTTCCTCCCGCAGGATCCGGGCGGCCTCGGCCCGGTCCGCCAGGACTACCTGAATTTCCTCGCTGGCCTCCTGATGGCAGCTGGTGGGAGTCCCCTCGCAGCGGCCGAAAACCGTGGCGCAGCTCTCGTCGGTCATACCGGCGGTGGTGTAAAAGGGGCGGCCAAGGCCATGGTCCTCTACGGGATGAAGGGTCATGCCGGTTTCCTCGAACAGCTCCCGGACGGCAGCCTCCCGGATGTCCTCCCCCGGCTCCATCAGCCCGGCGGGCAGCTCGTAGATGTATCCCCCCACGGGATACCGGTACTGCCGGACCAGCACCACCCGGTCCCGATCGTCCACCGCGAAAATCACCACGCCGTCCGCCCGGTTCTCGTGGGTAACGGCCTTCAGCTTCTCCGTTTCCCCGGTGCGGGAGGCCATATAGTAGTCAAAATGCCCTCCGTCCCGCCGGACGGCGTCCAGCTGGTAAAGGGATAGGAATTTACTCCCCGCAAGCTTGTGAATGGACCCGATCTGTGACATGCAATGGCCTCCTGTATGCTTTCTAAATAGGTATCATAGCAGTTTTCCGGCAAAAAAGCAACCCCGGCAGCGGAAATTCCGCTGCCGGGGTAAATTCCATTCATCGTTACCGGAAATCTCCTTGAACCAGGCCCTCATAGACTGTGGGCATACTTCTGGGGATCTCCCGGCCGCGGGTGGCGGACCAGAGGACCGTTCCCAAGAGCAGGGTCAGGCCTACGCAGACGGACATGACCGTGTAGGCGAAAAGGGCCTGGCTGCCGTGGCGCTGGACATAGTATTCCATATACCCCGCGCCGCCCAGAAGCGCCAGACAGGCCGCCCACAGCGCCGCCGCGCCAAGCCTCCGGCCATTGGCCCGCCGAAAGCGCACCGTAAAGCAGATCAGGGTCAGCACCACGGCGCACAGGCCCAGCACCTGGACCACGCTGACAAAGCCGTTGGCCTGGAAATAGAGGGAATCGGTGCGGGTAGAGTCCAGCACGGCCTGGCTGCCGCCGTAGTACAGGCAGAACAGCCAGAAGATATCCCCCGGGCGGCGGTGGTACTCCCGTTTCCGGGCAAAATACACCGTAAGCAGAATCAGGAAAATGACGCCCGCGGCAATGGACTGCAAAAGGAAGGTGCTCAGCCGGTATTCCGCCGCGCCGGTAGCCGCGCTGACCACATTCCCGCCGAAAAGCGCCCCCTCCGGCAGGATGCCGCCCCGGTCCGCGCCATTCGTGAAGCAGGCCAGCCGCCCAAGGGCAACGGCCCCAGCGCCGGACAGGCTCATGGCGTCCAACATGGCACCCAGGTGCCGCCCCCGGCGCGGGATCGCCAGCAGCAGCGCCGCCAGGAACACCCCCAGAAAGGCTCCGGCCAGCACAAAGCCGCCCCGGCTGTAATCCGTCAGCGCCTGCCGCAGATCTTCAAAGCCGTCCGGCCGGAAGTGCCACCAGGCCAGCCGGGAAAGGGCCATGCCAAGCCCCAGGCTCAGAGGCGCCGCGCAGAAACCGCCCACCGTATCCGCCTCGTCCCAGAGGTAGAGGAACAGGAACAGCAGCACCCCCACGGCACAGGCAAGGGCCAGAATGGCCCTACTCCAATACACCATATAGGGGCCCCAGATAAACGCGATTCGCTCCATGGTCACTTCTCCTTCGGCTTGGCCGTTCCGAAATAAATGATATCGCTGATGAGCCGCTGGCTTCCGTAGCTGACGTTGTTGATGACTTCGTTGTTCATGACCACCGTAGAGGTCTGGCCGCCGTCCAGGTTATAGGCCCGGATGCAGCCCGTTTCCTGGCAGAGCTTCACCAGCTCCTTCCCCGTGGGCATATGGGTATGGGTCCCCTCATAGTTGCACACCACCACCAGATAGTGCAGCCGGTCCATCTGGCACAGAGCCTCCCGGGAAAAATTCCCGGTCAGCTCCCCAACCATATAGACGGGAAGCTCCTGGGGCTCGTAGTTTTCCACCAGAATAGGACCAAAGGCCAGGGAGAAGGAGATCTTATTCTCGTCCATATACTGCTGGGCCTCCTGGGCGTTGGCAAATTCCTGCCGGCGCTTCAGGAGCAGATCCCCGTTTTCGTCCACATAGCACACGTCCGTGATCCCGTTGTCCGCCCGGCAGACCTTGCCGTTGATTACCACGTTGCCCGTAATGCGGTAGTTGTAAAAATCCCCGGAAAAGGCCATGACCGCATTGACCTGCTCCGCCATTTCCGAGCTGAGGGAGAGCCTTCCGGAGCAATAGCTGTCCCCGGAAAAATGCCGCCGGAACTGGGAGGGATCCATGATCTTGATCTCGGAGTAGGTGACTGCCGTATTGTTGACGTTTTCCTTCCAGCAGATGGCAAAGATAGTGTCATCCAGATAATAGCGAATGGTGCTGCCCTCCAGGATCTTCCGGTCCGTGGAGAAAAACAGTCTCTGGCCCTCCAGCACGTCCGACGCCCGGTCCAGGAGCCATTGGAGCTGCCCGGGGTCCGTGGCTTCGCCAAAGCAGCTCTGGTCCGGTTCCGGGGCGACGGCGGCGTCCTTCTCGATCCAGTAGTGCTTTTTCATCTGGGTCACATCCGCCAGCGCGTCGCTGAGCCGGTTGTTCACTTCCATCCGGTAGGTATCTCCCACGCGCAGCTCCTTGGCGGGGACCTCTGTCTTCTGCTCTCCCGGCACCAGCAGCATCATCCACAGAAGCGACGCCGTCAAAGCCAGGGCAAGCAGACAGAGCAGGGTCCCAAAAAGAATTTTCAGAACTTTCATTGTCCCTGCCCTCCATCCATAGCCCCGGAAAGCAGATCCCGCAGTTCCCTGCCGGGTACGATTTTCCAGTCCTCCCCGTCATAGGCAAGTCTCAGGGCAATGCTTTTCTCACAGACCGCCGTTGTCTGCTCGGAAGCCGCCCATAGAGCCTGAAGAAGCACCTCGTCCAGCACCTCCTGACGGTAGCTGCCCGTCTCGTCATATACCTCGAAAACGGACTGCGCCTGCTCTACCCTTTGCCACAGCTGCTCCTGAGCAAGCGCGCCCATTCTTTGAATGACCGCTCCCACATCCGGGTAGGTGATCCGGGCATTCACCGTCAGAAAGCTCCCCTGGGCGTAGGGCTGTCCTTTCAGCTTGCCCTCCAGGCCGGTCCAGTACCGGTCCCAGAGGATCTTCTCCACATCGGTCTCAGGCGGAACCATGGTGAGCTTCGGCTCCCCCAGAAGTTCGGCGGAAGCGCCCTCCAGATCCATGGCGCACAGCTCGTCCAGAAAGCTCTGGGCACAGGCCATGACCCGGGGATCCTCCTTCAGCACCACCGTCTCCCGGTCCCGGGCCGTCAGCGCCAGCATCAGCGTCGCCGCCGCCCCGGCCGCCGCCAGCATGCCGAAAAAAGCCGCCAGTATTCTTCTCTTTCTCATTTTCTCTCCCATCACACCCCAGCATTTCCGCCCGGCAAAAACCCGGCAATTACAGGGTGTACACTTTCGATTATTATACACAGGTAAACGCGTTACGTCAACCGAATTCCGGGGGATTTTGAAAAAGGTTCGCATCCGAAAGGCCATGGAAACACAACAAACCGGCTGACGTAAAATCAGCCGGTTCGTCTATGTCGTTTTACAGCTTATGACTGCATCCGCCGTGGCAAGAGGCGCAGTCGCCGCCGCAGGAGGATTTGCCCTGCTTACGGTCTTTGACCATGCCTCTGACGATCAGGCCGACCACAACCAGCAGGACGGCAAGAACCAGAACAGTTCCCATAAAACTCAAACCTTTCTGAAAATAGAACCACTGGGGACGGCGAACCGTCCCCAGCATTTGTAAGGATTTACACCTTTGCGGTCAGCTTGTTGGCTTCCTTGTAGGGACGGACCAGCATGTAGACCATGAATACCAGCACTGCCAGAGCGGCGATCAGGCCGATGACATTGACGTTGCCGG
Source organism: bacterium (assembly GCA_963661735.1). Taxonomy (GTDB): domain Bacteria; phylum Bacillota; class Clostridia; order Oscillospirales; family Oscillospiraceae; genus Faecousia. The sequence continues at coordinate 35,381 of CAVLCF010000002.1, forward strand.
TGAACAGGCCGCCGAACTGATTGATCATCAGGCTGATGCAGTAGGCAAAGCCGCACTGATAACCGATGGCGAACCAGGTCCACTTGGCGTTGTTCATCTCACGCTTCATAGCGCCGATAGCCGCGAAGCAGGGGGCGCACAGCAGGTTGAACACCAGGAAGGACATGCCGGTGATGCCGGTGAAGGTAGCGGCCAGAGTGCCGTAGACGTCGCCGGAGCCGCCGTACAGGATGCCCATGGTGCCGACGATGTTCTCCTTGGCCACCAGGCCGGTGATGGAAGCCACAGCGGCCTGCCAGTTGCCCCAGCCGAGAGGCGCGAAGATCCAGGCGATCAGGCTGCCGATCCGGGCCAGGATGCTGAGGTCCATCTCGTCCTCAGCCAGCATCCGGAAGCCGTCCGCGGTGAAGCCGAAGTAAGTGGTGAACCACACCAGGATGGTGGACAGCAGGATGATGGTACCGGCCTTCTTGATGAAGGACCAGCCACGCTCCCAGGTGGAGCGGAGAACGTTGCCCAGGGTGGGGATGTGATAAGGAGGCAGCTCCATAACGAAGGGAGCGGGATCGCCGGAGAACATCTTGGTCTTCTTCAGGATGATACCGGAGATAACGATGGCGGCCATACCAATGAAGTAAGCGCCGGTGGAAACCCAGGGGCTGCCGCCGAAGATAGCGCCGGCGATCATGGCGATGAAGGGCACCTTCGCGCCGCAGGGGATGAAGGTGGTGGTCATGATGGTCATACGGCGGTCACGCTCGTTCTCGATGGTACGGGAAGCCATGATACCGGGCACGCCGCAGCCGACGCCGACCAGCATGGGGATGAAGGACTTACCGGACAGGCCGAAGCGGCGGAAGATCCGGTCCAGAACGAAGGCGATACGGGACATATAGCCGCAGGCCTCCAGAATCGCCAGCAGGAAGAACAGAACCAGCATCTGAGGAACGAAGCCCAGGACAGCGCCGACACCCGCGATGATACCGTCGTTGATAAGGCCGGAGAGCCAGTCAGCACAGTTCAGGCTGTCCAGCAGATTGCCCACCAGCACAGGCACGCCGGGGACCCATACGCCAAACTCGGCGGGGTCAGGCTCAGTGCCATAAGCGTCCAGAGCATGCTCGATGTCATCATAGGAAGCGGTCTCGACGGAAACAGCCAAGGTCTCCTCGTCCTCGACCTCGTAGTCGATAGAAGAGCCGGCGGGAACGGCGGCACGCAGAGTCTCGATCGCCTCAGCGGCAGCGGCCTCGTCGTAGTCCTCGTTCTCAGAATCCAGAGCGGCGGCCATATCCTCGTCGCCGTACTCGGCGACCAGAGCGTCAATGATCTGATTGGTGTCGCCATATTCCTCAGCGGCTTCCTCATAAGCGGAGGTACCGATGCCGAACAGATGGTAGCCGTCGCCAAACAGGCCATCGTTGGCCCAGTCGGTCGCGGAAGCGCCCACCGTTACCATGGCGATGTAATAAACCAGGAACATGACCAGAGCAAAGATGGGCAGGCCCAGCCAGCGGTTGGTCACGATCTTATCGATCTTATCGGAGGTAGTCAGCGCGCCGGCGCTCTTCTTCTTGTAGCAGGACTTGATAACGTCCGCGATGTACACATAACGCTCGCCGGTGATGATGGACTCGGCGTCGTCGTCGGACTCCTTCTCGGCGGCCTGAATGTCGGTTTCGATATGATCCAGGGTCTCCTTGGGGATGTTCAGTTGGGCCAGGACCTTGTCGTCACGCTCGAAGATCTTGATGGCGTACCAGCGCTGCTGCTCCTCGGGCATATTGTGCAGGGCAGCCTCCTCGATATGGGCAATGGCGTGCTCCACAGGGCCGGAGAAGGTATGCATAGGAACGGTCTTCTGGCCGGAGGAAGCCTTGATAGCTGCCTCGGCAGCCTCCTGGATGCCGGTGCCCTTCAGGGCGGAGATCTCAACGACCTTGCAGCCCAGCTGACGGCTCAGCTCCTGGACATTGATCTTGTCGCCGGCCTTCTTGACCAGGTCCATCATGTTGATGGCCACCACAACGGGGATACCCAGTTCGGTCAGCTGGGTGGTCAGGTACAGGTTACGCTCCAGGTTGGTGCCGTCGATGATGTTCAGGATGGCATCAGGGCGCTCACCGATCAGGTAATTACGGGCAACCACTTCCTCCAGGGTGTAGGGGGACAGGGAGTAAATACCGGGCAGGTCAGTGATGATGACATCATCGTGCTTCTTCAGCTTGCCTTCCTTTTTCTCGACGGTAACGCCGGGCCAGTTACCGACAAACTGATTGGAACCGGTCAGCGCGTTGAACAGTGTGGTCTTGCCACAGTTGGGGTTGCCCGCCAGGGCAATCCGAATGGTCTTGTTTTCCATTTGGCTCCTCCTTACTCTACTTCCACCATTTCGGCATCAGCCTTCCGGATGGACAGCTCGTAGCCCCGGACATTCAGCTGGATGGGATCGCCCAGGGGAGCGACCTTGCGGACGGTGACTTCCACGCCCTTGGTCAGGCCCATGTCCATGATACGACGGCGCACAGCGCCCTCGCCATGGATCTTGACCACCTTGGTGGTGGATCCAATGGGAACTTCTCTCAAAGTTTTCATTCTATTTCCTCCTATTGAAATATACATTAGAAGTCATTCAAAACGGTCAGATCATGATCTTTCTGGCCATTTCTTCACTGATTGCAATGCGGGATTCCTTCACGTTGACGATCACGTTCCCGCCCAGGCGGCTGATGACCTGCACATTTCCGCCCACCACGAAGCCAAGGTTTTCCAGGTGCTTCTTTACCTCCGGAGAGCCTCCTACGCGGCGGATGATATTCACGGCGTCATTGTCCGCAAAAGTCAGCGGCATCATACTGTCCCCCTCTTTCTTTGCGCAGAATCGCTTTTCTGATTAGCGGCAGCTAATCAGAGGACCACAAAAGAATTAGCTCTCGCTAACTGCCATAGATGATACACCGTTCTTCCCTAGTTGTCAACCGGTTTGATAGGGAGAAGAAAAAGTTTGGCGGAAACCTCCAAAAAGGAAGTTAGCTTTTGCAAACTATTTTGTATATATTTAGAAAGTGTGAACAAAGAGGCCGGACTGCCGTCCCATCGGTCAAAAAAGTTTACCGTCCGTATTTTTTCTCCAGAATTCGACTGACTTCGCCCGAACGCCTCCTGTATAGTAGAAGTGTGTCAGGAAAACCCGAAATCCATAACGGCTGTTTCCTGAATTTCTCACAGGAAAGAGGCATTTATATGTCGATCAAAGAATTCACTTTTGCCGAAAACTCGCTCATTGAGCGGCTGAAAAACGCCCTTGCGGGCCTTGACCCCAGCTACGATGAAGAAAACCGGGCCTATTCCCAGGCCAGGGCCCAGCTGCCCGACAGCGCTTTCACCGACGCGCTGGAAAATCTGCTTTCCGCCAAGCTGCTTTACATCGCCTGGCAGGGCGCCTGCTGGAATCTGGAATGCTGCCGGAATCCGGAAAGCAAGCTCCGGCTTCAGACCGATTACGAGGAATTGCATGGAGAATCCTTTTTTCCCGCGCTCCCTCAGGTGCAGGCCATGGACAAGGCCGCCTGCGCCGCATTCCGGAAGCTTACGCCGGAGCAGCAGGAAGCCGCCATGCAGGTGCAGGACTTCTACGCCTATCTGGAAACCGTAGGCTTCAAGCTTGTTCACTACTGGGGCTTCCAATGGGGCGACGCGTTCTTTCCGAAGGTCGTTCCCGGCTACGTGCCGGACACGCGCTTTACCGCCAAATACGCGCACATGCTGGAACACGATCTGGATATGCTTCTGACAATTCCGGCCTAAAGAAATCACCCCGCCAAACGCGTTCCCGCGGGGCAGGGTGTGGAATCTGAACTTCTACTTACTCCGGATATCCAGATGGTAATCGATCACACCGGCTTCGGTGTTTTCAATGCAGATCTCGTACACCAGGTCCACCATGCCGCCGTCCGGCACCAGGTCATAGAAGACCCGGGTCGCCTTTACGGTCATCAGCAGCGCCCCGAACTCCATCTGATACAGGGAGTCGCTGGGTATATTCTCCTGGAACACCATGGTAGAGGACAGCTTTCCGGTCCGCAGCAGCGTCACCTTTCCGGGTTCTACCCGGAAGGTGGTGGTCACGCCCTCCATACCGGTCAGCGCGCTTTCCTCATAGGAAATGTCCCAGCCCCCGTCCCGGAACTCGATGGTGCCGTCTGTCACCAACTCAATGGTCTCCGGCTCCTGATCTCCGTAGGTCTGCCGCCCCCGGATACTCAGGACAACGTTCCGCTTCATGGTCATGCCTCCAGCGCCAGCTTCAGCAGCTGATCGATCAGCGCCCCATAGGAAATCCCGCTGGCCCCGAAGAGCTTGGGGTACATGGAAATGGAGGTAAAGCCGGGAATGGTATTGATCTCGTTGAATACCACTCTCCCCTCCTCCGTCACGAAGAAGTCCACCCGGCTCAGGCCCTGGCAGCCGATGGCCCGGTAGACCTTCACAGCCATATCCCGCACCTGCTCGGAGGCTTCCTCGGAAATTCTGCCCGGGATATAGGCAACGGAGGTATCCGTGATGTACTTGGCGTCATAGTCGTAGAAATCCGCGCCGGAGTCGATCTCGCCGCAGACGGAGGCCATGGGGCTTTCATTGCCCATGACGGCCACTTCGATCTCCTTGCCCCGGATGAATTCCTCCACCAGCACCTTATCGTCAAACCCGGCAGCCGCCTCCAGCGCCGCCGCCAGAGCCTGACGGTCCCTGGCCTTGGAAACGCCCACAGAGGAGCCGGTACCGGCGGGCTTTACAAACATGGGGTACTCGAATTTCGCTTCCAGGCTGTCCAGAGTTCCCTCCAGCCTGGTTTCCAGATCCCGGCGGCGCACCAGCACCCAGGCAGCCTGGGGAATTCCGGCGTTATCCGCCACCAGCTTGGTCAGAGTCTTATCCATGGATACCGCGGAGGCCGCCACATGGGGTCCCACATAGGGGATACCCGCCAGCTGCAAAAGTCCCTGAATGGCGCCGTCCTCACCGTTTTCGCCGTGTAGCACGGGGAAAACCACGTCGATGCGCTCCCGCACCACGCAATCGCCCTCGAAATTCAGCAGGCCCTGACCCCGGATGGGGGAAATGGCCGCCTGCCGGTTTTCCGGGCAGTGCTCCCACTGGCCGCCGGGCAGCTTGGAATAGTCCCGGCTGCCATAGAGTATCCAGTTGCCGGACTTTGTGATGCCCACAGGGAAAATATTGTATTTCTCCGGGTCCATGTTGTTCAGAACCGATTCGGCGCTGCGCAGAGAGACCTCATGTTCCGGGCTTCTGCCGCCGAACAGCACGCATACACTGAGCTTCTTCATACCGTTTCCTCACTTTCCGCTTCCCGTTTCAGCCAGCAGCGCTTCTCCGGCCCGGAAAATGTCTCCGGCGCCCATCGTCACCACAATATCCCCGGGCCGGACGATGTCCCGCAGGCAGGCGGTCACATCCTGCAAGGTCTCGCAGTAAACGCTGCCCGGGATCTGTTCCGCCAGATCCGCCGAGGAAACGCCGATGGTATTGCTCTCCCGGGCGGCGTAAATCTCCGCCAGGACCACCACGTCCGCCTTTTTCAGCTCCCGGACGAAATCGTCCATCAGGAGCTTGGTGCGGGTATAGGTATGGGGCTGGAACGCCAGGACCACCCGGTGGTCCCCCATGCCCCGGATGGCTTCCAGGGTGGCCCGCAGCTCATCGGGATGGTGGGCATAGTCGTCGTAGACCTTGGCCCCGCGGTACTCGCCCTTGTATTCCATCCGGCGGCCCGCCCCGTGGAATGCCTTCACGCCGTCTGTCACTTTCTGGCCGGGAATGCCCATAAACCAGGCGGCAGCCGCCACGGCCAGAGCGTTCATGGTGTTGTGCCGGCCCAGGACGCCCAGATCCAGATGGCAGTAGGGCTGCCCGTCGCAGAGCACGTCAAAATGCCGCCAGTCCGCGCTGATATTGGCCGCCCGGACCCGGTTCTTTTCTCCCAGGCCGAAGGACACATAAGGGATACCTTCCAAGGCCTGGACCGTATGGGGATCGTCGCCGTTGGCAATGACCCCGTCGGAGGCCATGCCGGCAAACTTATGGAAGGATTTCTGAATGTCCGCCAGGTCCTTGAAGTAATCCAGGTGGTCCGCCTCCACGTTCAGCACAACGGCCAGCGTGGGGAAGAAATTCAGGAAGGAATCGCAGTATTCGCAGCTTTCCAGCACAATGGTATCGCCCTTGCCTACCCGGTGTCCCGCATGGAGCAGGGGCAGGTAGCCGCCGATCATGACCGTGGGATCCTTTCCGGCCTCCATAAGGATGTGGGTCATCATGGAGGTGGTCGTGGTCTTGCCGTGGGTACCGGAAATGCAGATGGCGTTTTTATAGGACTTCATGATCTCGCCCCAGGCCTGGGCCCGCTCGAAAACGGGAATGCCCGCGGCACGGGCGGCGGCGATCTCCGGATTGTCGTTATGGGCGGCGGCGGTGCGGATGATGCAGTCGGCTCCCTCTATATTCTTGGCGCTGTGGCCGATATCCACATGGATGCCGTGGGCGATCAGCTCATCCGTAGACACGGATGAACTCATATCCGAGCCGGAAACCGTCATTCCCATGCCCTTCAGCACCAGGCCCAGCGGCCGCATGGATACACCGCCGATACCCACCAGATGCGCATGACAGCCGGGTCGTAAGTAGGCGGAGATCTCCTTATTCTTGTTCATGTATCTGTCCCCCGAACGAGAAAAAAATTACTGACTTTTTCTATTATACTACGTTCAGAGAATTTTTACAACCACAAATTTTCCGTCCTACCTCACAAACACCGTACTGATCCACACAAGCCAGGCCGCCTGGGCCGTTGCCAGCAGAAGCGTCGCAAATTCATACAGGAACTCTTTCATATCGGTATTTCTCCCTTCTTTTTTTGCTTGCGGGGCTATTATAGCCCCCCTGTTCTGTCGAATAAACGCAAACGGGGGCCGCGTTTCAAAAAATACCGTGAAATTCACCGAGGACTTAAGAAAAAGATAATACTTTGTTGTTCACACTTTTTTGCGGGTCTGTGCTATAATAGGCGGCGTAAAAAAGATCAAAGGAGATACCCCCATGCGCGGAGAAAGTCACCGTCAGATGGGCGCTTACCTTGCGGGCGCCTATTTTCCCCATATTCCCCCTATGTACCGCCGGGCCTTTCTGCTTGGCTGCATTGAGCCGGACCGGAACTTCGCTACCTATTTTAAAGGCTCCATCCGGGCACAATGGCTCCGGGGACATAACTACGAAAACGCGAAGAAATACATGGCCCGGATCGCCCGGCGTCTGGAAAACAAGCCCCGGTGGAATTGCCTGGACTACTACACCGCCGGAAAGCTGATCCACTACACCATCGATGCCTTTACCTATGCCCACAACGCCAGCTTTCCGACAGATCTGCACGAGCACAAGGTCTACGAGGCCGCCTTGCAGGACTACTTTCTGAATTTTCTGAAGGCACACAACACCGCCCCCCGGAAGCCTTACCGCTCCGTCATGGACACCATTCAGAAGAACCATTTTGAATATCTGCGTACCACCCCCAACATCTTCCGGGACGCGGCCTATGCCTTCTCCGTCAGCTGCTGCGTCGCCCAGATGCTCTCCCGCCGCACAGCGGCAGTTGTATAATTATCAAAGCCCGCCGCCATTTTGCGGCGGGCGTCTCAGGGCTGCTGCAAATCCCGGGAAAGGCGGAATCCTTCATGACCTTCTACGAAAAAATGCGCATTGTCTGTCTGGCCATCCCCGCGGGAAAGGTCGCAACCTATGGGCAGATCGCCATGCTCTGCGGCAAGCCCAAAAATTCCCGGCAGGTAGGCTACGGACTGCGGGAGGGCCTGGCGGGCAGCGGCATTCCCGCGTTCCGGGTCGTCAACGGCAAGGGGGAACTCAGCGGCGCCCGGCATTTTCTGACCCCTGATCTGCAATGCACGCTTCTGGCGGACGATGGCGTGCCTGCCCTGTGGAATGGTCGGTGCTGGCGCGTGGATCTGAAGACATACGGCTGGAAAACTACGCCCGCCGATGCCGCCTTTTTTGCGGAAGCGTTTCGCGAAGCGGAAACCGACAGCCCCTCAGAGATAGAATGACCCGGCAAGCGTCCATTGTGACGCTTGCCGGGTTTTTTCCAATTATCCGAAGTTTTCTTCAATCAGCGCTGTGAAAATTTCCCGGGAAATCGGGACGGTCACAGAAATGGAATAAGCGTACTGCCCATCCGTCCAGACGGCCAGGGTGTAAGCGCCGTTTTCGCCCTTCAGCGCCACAACGTTCCCGGAAATTTCCGTCTCTGTACTCTGGGCATACACATTGTAGTCGCCGGAATTGTCGTCTGTGCCCTGAGATATCCGGTAGCGCAGGGTATCCGTTTCTCCAAAATACTGGATCTCCGCCAGATTTCCCCAGTAGGACACATATTCCGTACGCTCTGGGGCAAAGGGAAGTCCGGTCAGCTCCACCAGGGGCAGGCCGGTTTTTTGGGCCAGCGCTTCCAGGCTGTCCACGGTCTCGATCTGGGACACTGCCAGCATTCCCTGCTCCTGAGCTTCCCGGGGCTTCCATGCATACCAGCAGCACACAACGATTGCCAGGCAGGCGGCCAGAGAAACCAGGTGGCGAACCAGCCGCATTTGTTTTTTTCTTTGGGCTGCTTCCACATTCCGGAGGACCCGCTGCCGCATCTCCGGCGTCACTTCGATCTTATCCATGATCTGCTCATACTTCAAAGTCGTAGGCCTCCTTCAAAACGGTTTTCAGCTTTTCCCTGCCCCGGCGAAGGTCCGAGCGGATCGTTGATGGATTCCGCCCCAGAATTTTCGAGATCTCCTCTGTGGAGTACCCCTCATAATAGTGCAGGTGGATCACCTCCCGGAACTGTACCGGCAGATCCTTTACGGCGTCCCACACAAAGGACAGGTCCGCCCTTCCCTCCTCCGCCAGGTTTTCATCCAGCTCGTCAGAGACCCGCAGGGCGTTGTATTCGATCCTGTTCTTACTCAGGTTGGCCGCCACCCGCAGGAGCCAGGCTTTTTCATGCGCCCCGCTCTCAAACCGGGGCGCGGCGGTCAGAAGCTTCACCAGCGTATCCTGCAAGATTTCCTCCGCGTCCGCCATGTTGTGCAGATAGCTGTAGGCACAGCGCAGGATGGCATTGCCGTAGCGGTCCAGCGCATCTGCCGCTATTTGGTTTGTCTCATCCGCTGCCGCCGTCTGCTGCTTTCTTTTTGGCAGCAGGCTGACGGCGAACTGGGCAATGGCGCATAGGTGCTGCCAAAAGTGCCACCATACCGGCAGGGAAATTGCAATTGCATCCATTCCAAGGATTCCTCTCTTAAAATATAGGATCAGTATATCCATTTTTTCGTCTTTTGACAAGGGCATTGTCAGAAAGCGATCACGGAACAGGGATTGATATAAGCACCGTTATAGGCAATGCCGAAGTGAAGATGATAGCCTGTGGCGATCCCGGTATTGCCCACATAGCCAATGAGCTGTCCGGCGGAAACAGCCGTATTCACCGACACCACATAGGTCGTCATGTGCATGTAAATGGAGGAATACCCGTCCCCGTGGTTAATGGCGATCAGATATCCGGCAGAGGGGGAATACCCGGCGCGGGTAACGATCCCGGCCCGTGCGGCGTAGATCGGCGTTCCCTGGGGCGCCGCCAGATCCACACCCTGGTGGTAGGTGGATGCGCCCGTTGTTGGAGACTTCCGGAGACCAAAGGGGCTGGACATATATCGATAGGCGCAGGGCCGGAGCCAGGTCACCCCGGGCGTGGTGTTATCCCCGTCTTTATCCGGCTTTGTCGGTTCCGCCGGGACCGTGGTTTCCGGAGGGACAGTGGTATAGGTAGCCATATACTCCTGCCACTCCCGGTACTTTGCCGCATTGTATTCCTTCTCTGCCTTTGCGATCTCATCCAGCAGTGCGGAATCCTCGCTGTCCAGTTCTTCCTGCAGAGCCTGGATTTCTGCGCCCCTGGTGATCAGTTCCTGAATGATTCCGTCCGCGTCCGCCCGTTTTTTGTTCAGCTCCTCCTGCACAGCCGCAAGCGCCTGCCGGGTCTGCTCCAATTCCGTTTTCTCGGATCTCAGCGCTTCCTGTGCGCCGCAGACATCCTGATAGGCCTGCTTCAGGGAAGCCAGCCGCTGGTTGTCCGCGGCGGCGATCTCCTCGATCATATTCAGGCGATCCACAAAATCCGAAAAACTGTTTGCGTGGAAAAGCACCTCCCAATAGGACAGGCTTCCCTCTTCCTCCATGGCACGGATGCGGCTCTTGGACTCCGCATTCAGCGTATCATAACGGGTCTGCGCCGCTTCCAGTTTTTCCTGTTCGTCCGCAATCAGCGCGGCATAGGCATCCAGCTGTTCCTGCACATTGCTGGCCTGACGGTGCAGATTGTCAATTTCCTGATCCACCTGATTTTTTCGGCTGACGATTTCCAGAACATCCTGTTTGTTTTCGTCAGACTGTGTCTGCATCTGAACGATCTGGGTCTGCAGTTCCGTGCGCTGCTGCTTCAACGCGTCGATCTGCTTCCGGATCTCTCCGGAGGATGCGGCCTGCGCATGCCTCGGCAGGAACATCAGCAACAGCAAAAAAGCAGCGACCCCCGCAATGATCCGGCTCCAATTCCATTCCATATTTTCACCATTCCATTTCCGAGGCAGAGCTTTTCGAAAAATTACGCCAGGCTCTGGACCCAGGCCGTCAGCTGCTCCGCGTTCATACCGGCGTTGCATACAACGGCGTAGGAATAGGTGCCGTCATTCCAGCTTGCGTTATAAACGAGGCCGTCATTGCCCTTGCAGGTCACGGTTTTGTCGCCGATGGTCTGCTGCTCTACGGTATCGTAGGTGTTGTAATCGCCGCTGATGTCCTCGGTTCCCAGGCCCTTGCGGAAATACAGGGAAGCGTCGTCATTGCCGCCCTTGCTGAAGATCACTTCGGCAATGTCATTCTCAATGGCCGCAATGTACTTCTCCGTATAGCCCTCCACGGCTTCAGGCGCGGTAAAGGAGAATCCCGCCAGCTTGCCGGCCTCTTCCAGGCTGGCGCATTCCTGCCAGGGGTTGGGGATCTGCACATCCTCGCCGCCCAACACCCCTTCGCCATCGGTAACGGCGGCTGTAGTATCCTCCGCAGGCCCCCAGGTTCTGGGATCGCCGCCCACAGTTTCCTCCGCGCCCTTTGCGCCGCAGGCCGCCATAGACAGGGCCAGAATCACACTCATAACACTGATAAATACCTTTTTCATAATAAAACATTTCCTTTCTTTTCCCGGCATCTTTGCCGTTCTATCCTGTATACAGATGGGAAAGGGGAAATGTTGCGGCATACGAAAAATATTTTTCAAGAAATTTTTGCACGTCCATATGTACTTGAGGAAATACAGCGACCCGGCAAGTGATTTACACCATACCGGGCCGGTTTCTCTGTATGTTGCTTACTCTATTTGCAGTCTGTATTTCAGGACATGGCTCAGCAATTTTCTTGGTGAGACGCCGAACTTCCTTGCCGTTTCCCTCAGAGCGTCGTCAATCTGATTGATATTTTTCTCTTCACATTTGGCAATTTCTTCATCTGTAAGCATAGTAGATGTTACACCATCCGGGGCAGCGCCTAGCTTCTCAAATAATCGCTGACTTGCATAATTTCTTGGGTCTACTCTGACATAAAACTCGCAAACGCCTAATCTTTTCTGTATCTCACGCAGCATAGCGGATATGGAAGCATATCCTATTCCGCGTCCTGTCCATTTGGGCAATAGCTCGATTCCTATCTCCCAAATTGGTCTTGTGGTATTGTTGATCCCGCAATACCCAGCATATGCACCGTCCACAATGATAGAAAAGCTGAGGGCTTTCGGACCGCAATGTTCCCTCCATATCATTTCACAATAACTGTGTTCTTTCAGCCAGCTTTTGAATACGGAATACTCCCTTTGGGTCTCCAGATACCCTTCCCGGTCGTTCTCCCGGACATTTCTGAGAACGATATCGTTCCCCGCTGAAATTTCGTCACCCGCATCCCAGAAGCATCGCTTCATCTTCTCTGCGGATTGCTGCGAAATCGCAATATCCGCCAGCGTTTCTGAAATTACCGGACTTTCGATCTTTTTCAAATAGTCCAGGATCTCTTTCTTTTTTTCGGCATATTCCTTGCCGTCGTCCGCATCCAGAATTCCATTTATCTTATCCACCATCTGATTAAGAATACACCGCATCGCATTCTCGGAGACGGAATTCACCTTTTTATCGCTCACAGGGTTCTCTCCTTCAAGCCTTAAAAAACCTCGCCCATTTTCCCTATAGAAAAGCTCTATTCCAGTAGAAAATCGATCGCATTCACGAATCGAATTCCCTCCTGCTCCTGCATCATACCTGTATCCATACAAATAACCATCTTTTCATAATTGTCCGGAATCCTTCGCAGCGGCGACAGTTCCCGTTCTCTGGTATCCGAAGCATTCATCGCCTCCGTAACCTGGATGTATTTCTTGTCTCCTGCCCTCGTAGCAATGAAATCCACTTCCTTATTGTCGATTTTCCCGATTGCCACATCATATCCCCGACGGAGCAGTTCAAAATAAACAATGTTTTCCAGAATATGCCCCGTATCTCCGTCCCTGTAGCCCAAAAGATAGTTTCGCAGCCCCGTATCTACGATATAGTACTTGCCAAGGGTCTTCAGGTATTCTTTGCCCTTGATGTCAAACCGTTTGATTTCGTAGAAAATATAAGATTCCTTCAGCGCTTCAATGTACGCCTGGATGGTCCGGGGCGCGGGTTTCAATCTCCGGCCATTCTTTTCCAGCAATCCTTCACTGACAAGCGTATTGCCAATTGACGTTGCGGAGACGCTATTGCCAATGTTGTCGGCAAGAAACATCATCAACTTGCGAAGCAGAAGGGAATCTGTGATCGTGCGCTGACCCTTTCCCTTTTCCCGTTCCAGAATATCCCGCACAACAACGGCGGAATACACGCCCTCTAACGTAGCGCTCACCCTATCCATTTCCAGCCCTACATCGGCCAGCATGGGCATTCCGCCAAATCTGGCATATGCCTCATACAATTCCTTGGAATCGTACACCTCCCCTTCCAAATCCGCAATTCTTTTTTTCATCTGACCTGTGACAGACCGCCGTTCCGACACGGTATAACCATGAAAATCCAGGAATTCCCGAAAGGACAGAGGCAGTACCTTGATTTCCACATACCTCCCGGAAAGATAGGTAGATAATTCCGAGGACAGCAGATGCGCATTGGAGCCGGTGATATAAATATCACAGTCCAGATCCACGCGGAAGGAATTTACCGCGTTTTCCCAGCCGTCTATGCGCTGCACCTCGTCAAAAAACAGGTAGAGCCGTTTCCCGGGTATCGACCGCGCGCATACAAAGTCATAAAATGTCTTTGCCGTCATATCCATGAACCGCATGGATTCAAAGTTCATTTCTATAATTTGTTTCTCTTCAATTCCGGTATTCCGCAGGTGTTGGGCCATCAGCTTCAACAGGCTTGATTTTCCACAGCGGCGGATCCCGGTAATAACCTTAATCATCTCCGTATCCTGGAATGCCTTTAGCTGCCGCAAATAAATCTCTCGATTCCGAAGCATTGTTTCCACAGATATCGCCCTCCTTTTTGACTATCATAGCACACCTGTTCCGCGCCGTCAAGTTTTTGACATTCAAGTCATAAACTTTTTATTTTTCATTTTTTATAATATTCAAGTATATTTTATATTAATATGTCGCAATCTGTTTTTCCGTTTTGGCCGCTCTTTGCCCAAAGTAAAAAATCTCTCTTGCGTTCTTCCCGCAATATGGTATACTGACTCAAGACATCACCGCTTTACGGAGGAAATCATGGCTTTTGATTTTAAGAAGGAATACAGAGAATTTTACATGCCGAAAAGCAAACCGGAGATCGTCACCGTCCCCAGGGCGAACTATATTGCTGTCCGCGGAGAGGGGGACCCCAATGAAGCGGGCGGCGCATATCAGGCGGCCATTGGGGTCTTGTATTCCGTGGCCTATACCCTCAAAATGAGCTATAAGACCGATCACAGGATCGAGGGGTTTTTCGAGTATGTGGTGCCGCCCCTGGAGGGGTTCTGGTGGCAGGATGGCATTGCCGGGGTGGACTATTCCAAAAAGTCCGCATTCCATTGGATCTCCGTGATCCGTCTGCCGGATTTTGTAACGGAAGCGGATCTTGCCTGGGCCGTAGACACGGCTTCCAAAAAGAAGCGCATGGACTGCTCTTCCGCGGAATTTCTGACCATTGACGAGGGGCTGTGCGTCCAGATCCTGCACATTGGTCCCTATGACGACGAGCCGGCCACCGTTGCCGTTATGGATGCCTTTCTGGCAGAAAACGGATACGTCAATGACCTCAGCGCCACCCGGCTGCACCACGAGATCTATCTGTCCGACGCCCGGAAAACCGCGCCCGAAAAGTTAAAGACCGTGATCCGGCATCCGATCCGGAAAGTCTAAGAAGCCGCGCAGCGCCCACCAAACCGGTGGGCGCTGCAAACTGTCAGAAAAACCCTTACGGGCTTTTCCGACAAACCTTTGCAGTCTGCTGCGCGCACGAATTGTTCGCCTACGGCAAACAATTTGCACACTACGCATCCTGAGATGTATTTTCTGTCAGGTACACTGATGTGTACCCAGTTTTCTGGACACAGTCATTGAATAATTAGTTTCTTATCATG
>CAVLCF010000003.1:0-27954 GCA_963661735.1 bacterium
GCTTTTTTTGCATTTTTCTCTGAATAATAGCCTGTTCAACTCTTGATTCGCATTGTATATTGTCAATTGTCAATTTGTCTCTCAAATTAGCCCAAAATCAATTTTCTTCCAACTGCTCTTCACAGAATTCCAGCAAAACCGGAATATCCATGACCGCAGTCTCCCAGATAATCTCACGGCTCATGCTGCCATAGCTATGGGCGACCATAGTCCGCATTCCCTTGATTGGCCCCCACTGAATACGATTGCAGGTTGCTTTCCGATATTCCTCGGAAAGAGAACCGCCAAGTTCTCCGATTTGAAGAATGGAGAAAGCAATGCTTCGCTGATAATCCCCATCCCTGTCAAAGATTTAGAAATCATTTCCATACCGGGCAATGGTCTTCTGAATTTCCAGACAATAATCCCGAATACGCAGAATTCTCTGCAAATCAGGCGACATCATAAAGCTTCACCCTTTCCCTTTCCACATTTCTTCGGAACAAGTCATCACTGGAAAGCCTGTTCTCCTGTTCCAGAGAGGACACGGTTATCAAATCAATTTTCTTATCCAGCGCCTTTTCCAGATCACAGTACAGCTGCCCCAGGGAAAAGAGGGAACGAAGCGCCGTACCGGAGGTATCGACCAGCAAATCAATATCACTCTGCTCTGTCGCCTCATTTCTGGCGTAGGATCCAAACAGATAAACGGAACGAATCCCATAGGCCTGTACCACCGGAGTGATCCGGCGGGTGATCTCATCCAAGGAATAAACCATAAAGCACTCCTCTCCGGAAAAGTATATGCAGCTTTTAAGAACTTATTTCCCCAGCCGCTTTTCCAGGGTATAGGCGTTCAGCGCGGTCAGATGTACCTGGTGGAAGCCGTACTCGGCGGTGAGGACGAAGCTTTTCGGCAGGTCGTCGCAGGGAATGACCTGGCCATTTTCCTCCGCCTTGGCCAGAAATGCCTGGGTGCGGCGGGAATAAGAGGTATTGTCCAGGTCAAAAATGCCTACAATGCTTTTGTCCCGAACCGCAAAGTCATTGCCGATGGAAAGATACATGGGGACCTCCGTCGTTGTAGTAAATCCGCGTAAATTCAGGCATGTAGAATTCTGAATTGACAATTGACAATGAACAATTGTCAATTATGGTGTCCCTTCGGGACGATTTTAATAAATATATTTCCGAAGGAAATTCCTTAATTGTCAACTGTCAATTGTCAATTGTCAATTTTTCTTCTGCCGGCCCAATTATTTCAAATCGCCCCTAATCATTTCAGCTTCTTCCACTCTCCCACTGCCAGTTCGTCGCAGCGGTTGTTCATGGGGTTGTCGGCGTGGCCCTTGACCCAGTGGTAGTGGAGTTCGTGCTGCATGGTCAGCTGCAAAAGGGTGTCCCACAGGTCCGGGTTCAGGGCGGGCTTTTTGTCGCTCTTGACCCAGTTTTTCTTTTTCCAGCCCCAGGCCCAGCCCTTTTGCAGGGCATCAATGACATACTTGGAGTCGGAATACAGCTCCACCACGCATGGCTCCTTCAAGGCTTGCAGGCCACGGATCACGGCAGTCAGCTCCATACGGTTGTTGGTGGTGTTCTGTTCGCCGCCGGAGAGCTCTTTCGTGGCCCCATTATAGCTGAGGATGGCCCCCCAGCCGCCGGGGCCCGGGTTTCCCGAGCAGGCCCCGTCGGTGTAAAGGGTCACGGTTTTCATTGGGCGCTCTCCTGATTTTCCTCCGCGTCCTGTTCCACACGCTCCAAAGAGACAACCTTGTTGCCCTCGTCAATACGCATGACGATGACGCCCTGGACATCCCGCTTGTAGACGTTGATGGAGGACGCGGGCACCCGGATGATCACGCCGCCGTTTTCAATGAGCATCACGTCGTCCTGGTCGCTGACCACACGGCAGCCGGCCACATTGCCGGTTTTTGCCGTAATGTTGTAGTTTTTCAGACCCTTGCCGCCCCGGCTCTGGGGGATCTTCTCCCCATCGGGGCCTGTACGCAGGTATTCGGGCAGCTCCGTCCGCTTGCCGTAGCCGTTTTCGGTGACGGTCAGCAGGGTCTTGCCCGCCTCCGCCTTCTCGGCGCCCACCACATAGTCGCCTTCATTCAGACTGATGCCTCTGACGCCCGCGGCATCCCGGCCCATGCAGCGCACATCCGTTTCGTTGAAGCAGATGGCCATGCCCTGGGCGGTGGCGAGGATGATATTGTCATTGCCGTTGGTACGCAGGACGTTGATGAGATGATCGTCCTCCTCCAATGTCAGGGCACGGATGCCGCCCTTGCGGTTGGTCTTCAGAGCGATGAAGGGCAGCCGCTTCACAACGCCCTTCCGGGTGGCCATGAGCAGATATTCATCGTCATGGAATTCTCTTGTGACCACCATGGCGGTGACGGTCTCCCCCTGTTCCAGCGGGAGCACGTTGACGATGGCCGTGCCTCTGGCGGTGCGGCCCGCCTCGGGGATCTGATAGCCCTTGCGCAGATGGACCCTGCCGCTGTCCGTAAAGAACAGGATATAGTCATGGGTAGAGGCGATGTTCAGGGACTTTACATAATCCTCTTCCTTCAGATTCTGGGCGTTCACGCCCCGGCCGCCCCGGCTCTGCGTCCGGTAGGTATCCACGGGCATGCGCTTGATATAGCCCTGGTTGGAGAGGGTAAAGGCGCAGGTCTCCTCCTCGATCAGGTCCTCAATGTCGATCTCGTCCTCAATGTCCTGAATGACGGTTTTCCGCTCGTCGCCGAACTTATCCCGGATCTCAATCAGCTCCTGCCGCAGCACGGCCCGGAGTTTGGTCTCGTCCGCAAGCAGCTCCTGATAATAGGCGATTTTTTTCTCCAGCTCCTGATATTCGGCTTCCAGCTTTTCCCGGTTCAGACCCTGCAAAGCGATCAGCCGCATATCGCAGATGGCCTGGGCCTGGACGTCGTCCAGAGAAAACCTGTCCATCAGGTTCTGCTTGGCGTTGTCGTAGGAGGAGCGGATGATGTGAATGACCTCGTCGATGTTGTCCTGGGCAATGAGCAGACCCTCCAGCAGGTGTGCCCGCTCCTGGGCCTTGCGCAGGTCGTACCGGGTCCGTCTTGTCAGGACCTCTTCCTGGTACTTCAGGTACTCGTCCAGGATCTGCCGCAGGGAGAGGATTTTCGGCTGCTTCTGGTTGTCCACCAGAGCCAGCATGATGATGGAGAAATTGGACTGGAGCGCCGTCTGCTTGAAGAGGTTATTCAGCACAACCTGGGGATTGGCGTCCTTCTTCAGCTCAATGACCATCCGCATACCGTTCCGGTCCGTTTCGTCCCGGAGGTCGGAGATGCCGTCCAGCCGCTTGTCCTTCACCTGGTCGGCAATGGTCTTGATGAGCTGGCGCTTGTTCACCTGGTAGGGCAGCTCCGTGACGATGATCCGGGTCCGATCCTTGCCGAACTCCTCGAACTCGGTCTTGGCCCGGATCACCACCTTGCCCCGGCCCGTGGCGTAAGCCGCCCGGATGCCGCTGCGGCCCATGATGATGCCGCCGGTGGGGAAGTCAGGCCCCGTAATGTGATCCATCAGGTTCACTAGGGTGCATTCCGGGTCGTCCAGCACGCAGATGCAGGCGTTGATAACCTCTTTCAGGTTGTGGGGCGGAATGTTGGTGGCCATACCAACGGCGATACCGGAAGAGCCGTTCACCAGCAGGTTCGGGAACCGGCTGGGCAGCACCCGGGGTTCCTTCCGGCTTTCGTCAAAGTTGGGGTCCCAGTCCACGGTGTCCTTGTCGATGTCCCGGAGCATTTCGTTGGAAATTTTGCTCAGGCGGGCTTCGGTATAACGGTAGGCAGCGGGGGGATCGCCGTCCACGGAGCCGAAGTTGCCGTGGCCGTCTACCAGCATGTACCGCATGGAGAAATCCTGGGCAAGCCGGACCATGGCGTCGTATACGGAGGCGTCGCCGTGGGGATGGTAATGGCCCAGAACGTCGCCCACGCAGGTGGCCGATTTCTTAAAGGGCTTGTCCGAGGTCAGGCCGCCCTCGTACATGGTGTAGAGAATGCGGCGGTGGACCGGCTTCAGACCGTCCCGCACGTCGGGCAGGGCCCGGCCCACGATGACGCTCATGGCGTATTCAATATAGGACTTCTCCATTTCCTCCACCAGGTGAGATTCCGTAATCACCTGGTCGGGAAAGGCTATGTCCTCGGGTTTGTAGCTTCTGTTATGTGCCATATAGCACCTCCATTTTTTATCCTTGCCTTCCCCTGGGAGAAGGTGCCGCCCGCAGGCGGCGGATGAGGGGCGGTACAGGGTCGGTTCCATTGCCCGCCCTATGCCAGTCCCGTATCACAGCGTTAGAAATCCAGATTCACCGCGTATTTCGCGTTCCGCTCGATCCAGTCTTTTCTCGGTTCTACCTGCTCGCCCATGAGCACATTGAAAACCTCGTCCGCCCGGGCGGCGTCGTCCAGGGTGATCCGGCGAAGAGAACGCTGCTCCGGGTCCATGGTGGTCTCCCACAGCTCGTGGGGGTCCATTTCGCCAAGGCCTTTGTACCGGGCGATATCTATCTTCGCGTTGGGATTGTCGGCGCGCATCTGGGCGGAAACCGCGTCCCGCTGCTCGTCACTGTAGGCGACCTTTGTGGTCTTGCCTCTTGTCAGCTTGTACAGGGGCGGCACGGCGGAGTACACATAGCCGTTTTCGATCATGGGCCGCATGTAGCGGAAGAAGAAGGTGAGCAGCAGGGTCCGGATATGAGCGCCGTCCACATCGGCATCGGCCATGATAATGACCTTGTGATAGCGCAGCTTGTTGATGTCGAATTCCTCGCCGATGCCCGCGCCCAGGGCCACGATCAGAGGATAGAGCTTGTCGTTGCCGTAGATCTTGTCGGCCCGGGCCTTTTCCACGTTCAGCATCTTGCCCCACATGGCGAGGATGGCCTGGAACCGGGAGTCTCTGCCCTGGATGGCAGAGCCGGCGGCGGAGTCGCCCTCCACGATGTAAATTTCGCACAGGCTGGGGTCCCGCTCGTTGCAGTCCTGGAGCTTGTCCGGCATCTGGCCGGATTCCAGGCCGGTTTTGCGGCGGATGGATTCCCTGGCTTTCCGCGCGGCCTCTCTGGCCCGGTTGGCCATCATGGCCTTGTCCAGGATCATCCGGGCGATCTGGGGGTGCTCCTCAAAGTAGGTGGTCAGCTGGTCGTTGACCACCTGGTCAACCAGCGTCCTTATATAGGCGTTGCCCAGCTTGGCCTTGGTCTGGCCCTCGAACTGGGCGTCCGTCAGCTTCACGGAGATAATGGCGGTAATGCCCTCCCGGCAGTCCTCGCCGGAGACCTTGTCGTCTCCCTTGATGATGCCGTTTTTCACGCCGTAGGCGTTGAGCACACGGGTCAGCGCCGTTTTGAAGCCCGTCTCGTGCATGCCGCCCTCAGGGGTGCGGACGTCGTTGGCGAAGGACATCATGAATTCGTTGTAGCCGTCGTTATACTGCACGGCGATTTCCGCACTGGCGTCGCCCTTGGCCCCCGCCATATAGATCACGTCTTCAAAGAGCGGGGTCTTGTTCCGGTTGGCCCAGCGGACGAATTCCCGGATGCCGCCCTCAAAGCACATGCTGTCCGTCTGCTTTTCGTCCTCCCGGTCGTCGGTGATGGTTATGGAAAGACCGGCGTTCAGGAACGCCTCCTCCCGCATGCGCTCGTGAAGGATCTCGTAGTCATAGACCAGGGTGTCGAACATCTCCGGGTCCGGCTGGAAGGTTACCTCCGTGCCGGTGTGGTCCGTCTTTCCCACGATCTTCATTTCCTGGGTGATACTGCCCCGGGCGAACTTCATTTCGTAGATATTCCCGTTCTTATGGACCCGGACCCGCAGCCACTGGGACAATGCGTTGACAACGGACGCGCCCACGCCGTGGAGGCCGCCGGAGACTTTATAGCCGCCGCCGCCGAACTTGCCGCCGGCGTGCAGCACCGTGTAAACGACCTCCAACGCGGGCCGCCCGGTCTGGGGCTGGATATCCACGGGGATGCCCCGGCCGTCGTCGGTGACGGTAATGGAATTGCCGGGGTTGATGGTAACGGTAATGTGCTTGCAGTATCCGGCCAGAGCCTCATCGATGGCATTGTCCACGATCTCATAGACCAGATGGTGCAGGCCGGAGGAAGACGTGGAGCCGATATACATACCGGGCCGCTTCCGGACCGCTTCCAGCCCTTCCAGCACCTGGATCTGCTCCGCGCCGTATTCCTGGGTTACTTTTGTTTCGTCAGACATGGGTGTCCTCCTAAATTTAGCCTAATAAAAAGAATCATGCGATTTGAAAAGAATTGACAATTGACAATTGACAGTTGACAATTGCGGTGTCCCTTCGGGACTTTTTTAATTATTTTCGGAGAAAATACCATAATTGACAATTGTACATTGTCAATTGTCAATTTATTCTTTGATTTTTCCTTTGTCGATCTCCATCGTCTTCCCCATCTTCGTGAACCTTCCCGGTTCGCAGCAGGTTATGAATACCTGGCCGGAGGTGATCTGGTTCAGGACGAAATCCTGGCGCTTCTCGTCCAGCTCGGAGAGCACGTCGTCCAGCAGCAGCAGAGGCTCCTCGCCGAATTCCCGCTTCATGAGCATTCTCTGGGCCAGCTTCAGGCTGATGGCGGCGGTCCGGGTCTGGCCCTGGGAGCCGTAGGCTTTCAGATCGATACCGGAGAGGGCAATGGTAAAGTCGTCCTTGTGGGGGCCGGTCAGGCATTGCATGGATTGCAGCTCCGCCCGGTGGTGGCTTTCCAGGTGTTCACGCAGGTCCTCCGTAAGCTTCGGCACCGGGGCAAAGGGGTCCGAAACCGTGGAAACGGTTTTGTATTCCAGGGAAAAGACCTCGCTGCCCCCGGAAAACCGGTCGTGGAATACGGCGGCCTCCCGGCCCAGCCCCTCAAAAAATCTGGCCCGGTAGGAGATGAGCAGCGCCCCCACCTGGCAGAGCCGCTCATTGTAGTCCGGCAATATGGACAGCAGCCGGATATCCTCATTGCTGTCCTTCAGAATCCGGCTTTTCTGTTCCAGAATCCGGTTGTACTCCGTCAGCGCCGCCTCGTAGTTGGGCCGCAGGGCGCAGAGCACGGAATCCGCGAATCTTCTTCTGGCGGCGGCCCCGCTTTTCAGGATCATCAGATCCTCCGGGCAGAACAGCACCGTGGGCAGCACGCCTATCAGATCTGCCGCGCTTTTCTTCTTGACCCCGTTCTGCCACAGCTGCCTGGGCCGTCCGCCGGGGAAGAGCACCCAGCGGATGGTCTGCTCCCGGTTCTGGGACTGCACGACCCCGTCCAGCTCCCCAAAATCCCGGGAAAAACCAATCATTTCTCCGGTTCTCTGGGCGCGGAAGCTCTTTCCGCTGCCAAGATAGCCGATGGCCTCCAGAAGGTTGGTCTTTCCCTGGGCATTGCGGCCGACGATCAGGTTTACCCCCGCGTCGAAGGAGAAGTGCTCGTCGGCATAGTTCCGGAAGCCCCGGAGATTCAGCTCACATAGCCGCATGGCCGGTGATCCTGTAGGTCTCGCCGTTAAAACAGAAGCAGTCGCCGCCGCGCAACTTCTTGCCCCGCATGGTACACACTTCCCCATTGACGGTGACCAGGCCGTCGGCAATGACCGCCTTGGCCTCGCCGCCGGTAGCCGTAAGCGCCGCGAATTTCAGCGCCGCCTCCAGCTTGATATACTCCGTCTCAATGGGCAGGAGCTTTGCGTCGTCTTTTTTTTTGACGGTTACTTTCATAAAATTGTTCCTTTCGCAATGGCTTCCCTTGGGGGAAGCTGGCAGGGCGAAGCCCTGACTGATGAGGGGCGGGAAGCAGAACCGATTCGGAACCAGCCCACGCAGTTACCAGTCTATTTTCTGCAACAGGATTGCAAAGAATTCTCCTCGTCTGTTCTGCGTTTCGCCCCTCATCCGACCCGCCTGCGGCGGGCCACCTTCCCCCAGGGGAAGGCTCTTATCCCTTGATTCTAACCGGCAGCACCATGTAGGCGAAGTCGTACTTATTGTCCACGGGGGTCAGGACGATGGGGCTCAGGCCGTTGGTCAGTTCCAGGGTGACTTCCTCGCTGGGCACTGCCCGCAGAGCCTCGATTAGGTATTTGACATTGAAGCCGATCTCGGTCTCCTGGCCGTCACCGGCAAAGGAGCACTTGTCCTCGGCGGCGCCCAGGGTGTTGGCGGTGCGCATCTGGACCTCCTGATTGGAGAACACGCAGCGCACGGGGCTTTTGTTCTTTTCGGAGACGATCAGGCCAACGCGTTCCACGCTCTGGGCCAGATCCGAAACATTTGCCACCAGCTTGATGGGGCTGCCCGTGGGCACCACCCGCCGCCAATCCAGGAAATCGCCCTCCAGCAGGCGGCAGACCAGAGTGGCGGACCCCACCTGGAAGAGAATGTGCTTGCTGCCCAGCAGGAAGGAGGCGGGATCCTCGGAGTCCGTCAGAATTTTTTCCAGCTCCTTCAGGCCCTGAGAGGGAACCACGAAGTTCATCTCCCGGGCCAGCCCCTCTTCGGGATGATAGGTCCGCCGGGCCAGCCGGAAGCCGTCCACGGCGACGGTGGTAACGGAGGTATCGGACACCTCAAATTTCACGCCGTTGTGGATGGGCCGGGCCTGATTGTCGGCCACAGCAAAGATGGTGCCGGAGATCAGCTCCTTGAGCCGGTTCTGCGGAATATGAATGGGGCGGCCGTCGTTGACGTCCGGCAGCTCGGGGTAATCTTCGGCATTTTCCGCGGAAATGGTAAAGGAGGCAAAGCCTGCCCGGATAGAGACCTTAAAGGCAGGGTCAACCACCACGGTGACGGGGCCCTCCGGCAGACGGCGGACAATGTCGCCGAACAGCTTGGCAGGCAGAATGCATTCGCCCGGCTCCTTTACATCGGCGTCGATGTCGTAGGTGATGCCGGTTTCCATGTTATAGCCTGTGAGGGAAATGCCGTTTCCGGCCCTGCACAGGATGCCCTCGATCAGGCTCAGAGAGCTTTTGACCGCTACGGTACGGGACGCGATATTGAGTCCCTGAAGGAGCTGACTTTTTTCACAGGTAAAGCGCATGCGCGTTCATCCTTTCCTTGATTATGATAAAGATATATATTTATTTACAGGATATTAGGTAGTAACAGCCGCAGTAGGGGAAATTTATGTGGAAAACCTGGGAATCTCCTAGAGGCGGCGCTGTTTTTTGTCCACATCCAATTGTGGAAACTTCCAATTCTTTCCACAGGGGCTGTGAACGGAATTTTTGCGGGAAATTTCTCCACAGGTTATCTTTTCACATTTCACAGGGGCTGTGGAGAAAATTTGGAGTGCGTAAGGGTGCTGAGTTTTAGCTTGAATTTTTGAAATGGAGTCCGGATTTCCCATCGGCTGGGTGCCTCCGGCGGCCATTTTCTTGTCCCGCCAAGAAAATGGATAAGAATGCGGCTCAAGGGGGCGCTGACCGCTGCTTGCTCCCGCCGCAGAGCCGCCCCCCTTGAGAATCCTCCCGGCGCGCTTTTACGTTAGAGAAGCAATGTTTCGGCGATTTTCTATTGAAGTATTCAAGATGCATTCAAAATCTCACCACAAACCAGGCTTTTTATGTTCAGACTGTCAAAGAACCATGTCATTGCGAGGCAGTGCGCACACTGCCGTGGCAATCCCCCGGATTTTCAAACATCTTAACGCTCAAACCGATAGTTTTTACGTTCAACCGGGGGATTCCCACACCAGTCTGCGGACTGGTTCGGAATGACAACGTATAGTTTGGGCTTTTTGACAAGCTGTTATGTTTTCACTCTGCGAAAACATAAGGGATCGCACCCCGTACGCGCCGGAAGGCGGTGCAGTGACTACGTTGGTTTTGAGGCCGGAAGAATTCTTAAGGAGGGCGGCTTTGCCGACAGCGCCTCCTTAAGCCGCATTCTTGCGGAGCTTCTTGGCGGGACAAGAAGCTCCCCGCCGGAGGCACCCAGCTGATGGGCGGACAGGGCTGCCGTATGAAATGCTTCAGCTTCCGTACGGCAAACTGCTTGACTGTTCCGCAAGAAAGTTTGTACCGCCCCTCATCCGACCCGCCTGCGGCGGGCCACCTTCCCCCCAGGGGAAGCCTTTGTTAAAGGCAGGCGTTGATGTTGGCCGTGATTGTCTGGATGTTTTCCTGGATGGTCTTGTCGCCGTTTTTCAGGGCGACTTCTACCTTCCGGATGGCGTAGAGCACCGTGGAGTGGTCCTTGGCGAATTCCTTGCCGATGTCCGGCAGGGAAAGATTCGTCAGCTTCCGGATCAGGTACATGGCCATCTGCCTTGCCTCGGCGACGCCCTTGTTTTTCAGGGTGCCCCGGAGTACGTTTTCGTCTACGGAGTAGAACTTGCACACCTGGCTGATAATCAGGCTGGGGGTGGGCAGGGAGTTGCCCTCGGATTTGAACATGTCGTCGATGGCCCGGGAGACATTGGGCAGATCCAGGGGCATGTTGTTCAGATCCCGGTAGGCCAGAATCTTTTTGACGGTGCCCTCCAGCTGCCGGACGTTGTTGGTGACGTTGATGGCGATGTAGTTCAGTACATCATCGGAAAGGGTCAGCCCCAGGCTCTTGGCCTTGTTTTTGAGGATCGCCATTCGGGTCTCGTAATCCGGGGGCTGGATGTCGGCAAGCAGACCCCATTCAAAACGGGTCCGCAGCCGGTCCTCCAGGGTCAGCATATCGCTGGGCTTCCGGTCGGAGGTCATGACGATCTGCTTGTGCTCCTCGTAGAGCTTGTTGAAGGTATGGAAGAACTCCTCCTGGGTGGATTCCTTACCGGCGATAAACTGAATATCATCGATCAGGAACAGGTCGCTTTCCCGGTATTTGCTCCGGAATTCAATGTTTTTGCCGTTGGCAATGGCGGCGATCAGCTCGTTGGTGAATTCGTCGCCTTTGATGTAGACAATGTTGGCGTTGGGGTTCTGCTTGCGGATGCCGTTGGCGATGGCATACAGCAGATGGGTCTTGCCCACGCCCGCGGGGCCGTAGATAAACAGGGGGTTATACACCTGTCCCGGGGTCTTGGAAACGGCAATGGCGGCGGAGTGGGCGAACCGGTTGGAGGGGCCGACCACGAAATTGTCAAAGGTGAACTGGGGATTGAAATCCATGGAGGGGGCGGCGGCTTTTCCCTTATTGAGATAGTTTTCCCGTTCCTCGTCTCCAAAAACCAGCAATTTGGCGTCGGAGTTAAAAATTTCCTTCAGGGCATCCTGAACATAGTCGGTGCACCGGCGGCGGATGATCTCCCGGCGGAAGTCCGAGGGGGAGTAGAGAATCAGATTGTTCTCGTTCAGCTCCACCACCTCCGCGTCGTCGAACCAGGCCGACACGGTGACGGCCCCCAGCCGTTCCTCCATGTGGCTGAGGATCTTTGCCCAGACATAGGCAGATGAATACATGGCTTGCTCCTCTCTATCTTTTTCAAACTCTGCAAAGCACCCTTCGGGGTATACAGAGGCACAATATTTCATCCTCTATTGTAGCACATTTTTCCACAGATTACAACCACTTTTCCACAGGCATTGTATGGAAGGGTTGAACAAAAACCGGAAGAAATTCCCGGCGATATTTGCCCCTTTTCGGGGAAATCCCCTCTTGACCCTAAGGGCCATGCTATGCTATAGTATTGTAACCATAAATTCACGATCGGTCAAATTGGAGCGGAGCAGGTTATGCACAGCCATTTGGCCGAAAAATATTACATAACGAGGTTAAAAGCAGAGAAAATGCGGAATATGAAGCGGGTCTGGACCTATCTCGTGATCGCCGCCGTGGCCATGGTCGCAGCGCTGAACTATGAGCTGTTCGTTTTTCCCAATTCCTTCGCCCCCTCGGGGCTTAACGGCATCTGCACCATTATCCAGAAGGTCAGCGGCATCAGCGTGGGCTATATGAGCCTGTTTATCAACATTCCTCTGGCCCTGCTGGTCTATTTCAAGGTCAGCAAGCCCATTGCCCTGCGGAGTATGGTCTATGTGGTGGTGTTTTCCGTTGGGCTTCTGATCCTGGACAGGGTGGACCTGTCCTCCATTGCCTATTCCACCAAAACCGGCACCAGCCGGATCCTGGGACCCCTGACCGCCGGCATCATCATGGGCTATGTGTACGCCATTCTGATGAAGGCCAGCGCCTATACCGGCGGAACGGATTTCGTGGCGGCCATTCTCCACAGCAAATACCCGGAGAAGAGCGTCTACGGTCTGAGCTTCATTATGAACGCCATGGTGGCCGCCGCCAGCTACTTTGTCTATGATTACAAGGTGGAGCCGGTGCTGCTGTGCATCCTCTATTCCTTCGCTTCCACCACCATGGCGGAGCGCTTCCTGAAAAACGGCCGCGGCGCCGTCCGCTTTGAGATCGTCACCAACTATCCCGAGGAGATCTCCCGGGAGATCATTTCCAAGCTCCACCATACGGCCACGGTCTTCCCCGCCAAGGGCATGTACAACGGCAAAGAGGTGGACATTGTCATGTGCGTGGTGAACAACAGCCAGATGGCTGCCCTCTCCGCCATTGTGGAGCGGTATCCCCATACCTTTGCCATCATGAGCCAGGTCAGCCAGGTCATGGGCAACTTCCGGCACTACTCCAAGCAGGGCCAGGAGGTCGTCCCGGTCCTGGACCAGGGAGACGGGAAAACAGTATGACCGCAGTGAGAAAAATAAGAGTTGACAGTTGACAGTGTACAGTTGACAGTTATGGTGTCCCTACGGGACGATTAAAAATATTTTTATTCATTTCCGCAGGAAATTCCTTAACTGTCAACTGTACAATTGTCAACTGTCAACTGATATAGTCAACTAAGGAGGAAAACGAACCATGGCTTATTACTATCCCGAACCCAGCCACACCTTCAGCGAGTACCTTCTGGTGCCCGGCTACACATCCGAGGACTGCGTCCCGGATCGGGTAAGCCTGCGCACGCCCCTGGTCAAGTACCGCAAGGGCCAGGAAGAGCCCGCCATTTCTCTGAACATTCCCCTGACCTCCGCCGTCATGCAGTCCGTGTCCAACGACACCCTGGCCATCGCCCTGGCCAAGGAGGGCGGCATCAGCTTTATCTTCGGTTCCCAGTCCATTGAGAGCCAGGCGGCCATGGTCTCCCGCGTCAAGCACCACAAGGCGGGCTTTGTCACCTCCGCTTCCAACCTGACCCCGGAGCACACCCTGGCGGATGTGCTGGCCCTGAAAGCCAAGAACGGCTTCTCCACCGTGGCCATTACCGACGACGGCACCGCCAACGGAAAGCTCCTGGGCATCGTTTCCAGCCGGGACTACCGCGTGTCCCGCATGGAGCCTACGGACAAGGTCTCCTCCTTCATGACCCCCCGGGAAAAGCTGATCACCGCCCCCGCGGATACCACATTGAAGGAAGCCAACGACATTATCTGGGATCACAAGCTGAATTCCTTGCCCATCGTGGACGAGAACGACCATCTGCTGTACTTCGTATTCCGGAAGGACTACGCTTCCCACAAGGCCAACCCCCTGGAGCTGCTGGACAGCCGGAAGCGGTATCTGGTGGGTGCGGGCATCAACACCCGGGACTATGAAAAGCGCATTCCCGCTCTGTTGGAGGCCGGGGTGGACGTGCTGGTCATCGACTCCTCCGAAGGCTATACCTGCTGGCAGAAAAAGACCATCGAGTGGGTCCGCAAGACCTATGGCGACACCGTGAAGATCGGCGCGGGCAACGTGGTGGACCGGGACGGCTTCCGGTTCCTGGCCGAGGCGGGCGCGGACTTTGTGAAGGTCGGCATCGGCGGCGGCTCCATCTGCATCACCCGGGAGACCAAAGGCATCGGCCGTGGTCAGGCCACGGCCCTGATCGAGGTGGCGGCGGCCCGGGACCAGTATTTCCAGGAGACCGGCGTGTACGTGCCCATCTGCTCCGACGGCGGCATTGTCCACGACTACCATATGACCCTGGCCCTGGCCATGGGCGCGGACTTCCTGATGCTGGGCCGGTACTTCGCCCGGTTCGACGAAGGCCCCACCCCCAAGATCATGGTCAACGGCGCTTACATGAAAGAGTACTGGGGCGAAGGCTCCAACCGCGCCCGGAACTGGCAGCGCTACGACCTGGGCGGCGCCACCAAGCTGAGCTTTGAGGAGGGCGTGGACAGCTACGTCACCTACGCCGGTCCGCTCCACGACAACGTGGAAGCGTCCCTGTACAAGGTCAAGTCCACTATGTGCAACGTGGGCGTCACCAACATTCCGGACCTCCAGCGGGACGCCAAGCTGACCCTGGTCTCCTCCGTCTCCATCGTAGAGGGCGGCTACCATGACGTCACCCTGCGGTCCAGCAATCCCGTGAAGTAAAAACGACCCCTGTGCCCTTACCGGTACAGGGGTTTTCAAAAAAGAAGCAAAAAAATGCGGAAAAATGGAGGCGGCTGCATGAAGGGAAAACATTTTCTGGCGCTGCTGGCGGCAGTTCTGGCTGTCTGCTGCCTGGTCCTTGGGCTGGGCGGGAAAAAGACAGGGGGTACGCTGCCCACACCGGCGGCCGGCACCACGGCTCCCCGGCAGACGGAACCAACCGGGAAGCTAACGGAAGCAGCGGAAGCCACCGCGGCACCGTCAGCGCAGGAAACATCGGAATCCGCGGAGACAGAAACAACGGCGGAAACAACGGCTGCCACGGCTGCCCCGACAGCTGCCGAGACAGCCGCGGAAACGGAAACCGCGCGGCCCGGGACGGAAGTCCCCACAGCGGCCCCGGAAACCCAGCCCGCTGGGGAAGAGAAATCCGGACAGGATTATGTGGCAAACAAAAATACCCTCAAATTTCACTACCCCTCCTGCTCCAGCATCGCGAAAATGAAGCAAGCCAACCGCTGGGACTTCCACGGCACCCGGGAGGATCTGATCGCCAAGGGCTATGTGCCCTGCAAACGGTGCGGTCCGTGAGAGAAAGCGCGAAAAGGACTGCCGCAAACAGAGAACCCGCGGGGCGGCGGTCTGCACCCTTCGGAATTTCTGTTTGCGGCAGTCTTTTCAACTATCTTTTCGAGAATTCAACCATTATTTGGCTCAAAAGCTTTTGCTGATGCTCTGTAAGGCCAGGGTACGGAGATTCCTCTTTTTGGAATTCATGAATCAGGGAATGAATGATTTCCCTTTGCCGGTCATTCAATCCTTCAACCGATACCATCTCGACCTTATCGATCCCCACAAGATAATCCAGTGAAACATTGAAAATCAGTGCAATCTCTGTAAGCACTTCCAATGGAGGAATACGAAGATCATTTTCGTAGGCACTGATGACGGATTTGCTTCGGTTCAGCGCTTTTCCCAGTTCTGACTGCGACATGTTGCGATTCATACGCAGTTGCTGCAAGCGTACTCCCAAATCGACCATTACTGATTTCCTCCAGAGGTTTTATATCAGTAATATTTTATTTCACTTGCGTTCTGCTTGAGTGGACTGTATAATAGTTGTATCCCGTATTTGTGGAATTATTCATAAGTGCGTTCTGTAAAACAATACATATGAATTGGAAGAGAGGTAATTTCATGACGGAATCGACGTTCTCTGTTTTTCATCCGGATAGCGCGGATTTGCTGGCCATTCCTCAGATCAGGGCCGCGGAGAACCGTATTTCCCAAAATGTGCAATGTCTCCCATCATGCTGTCAGGAATTTACGGAGAAGATCAACAATTTTTATGCTTACCTTGAAACCGTTGGTTTTAAGCTGATGCACTATTGGGGGTTTCTGTGGGCCAATGACTTTTTTCCAAAAGTCATTCCCGGATATGTTGCCGATACCGTTTTTACCGCCAGATACACACATATGCTCGGCCGCAATCTGGGTATAAAGCTTGCGGACTGAAACAGCAACGGGAGCCTCTGATACCAAAGACTCCCGTTTGTAATAAATTTGCATCCATATTGCAGGCTTAAAAAGAAAATGCAGGAAAGCTGGCAGGCAAAAGCCGCGCTGCCCTCCGGACCAATCAGAAATTGGCATACATGGGGTCCACTGCCACGTAGCCCGCGCCGTAAGCGCCGAAGATCAGGACGAAGAGGATCAGGGCGTACCATAGGCACCAGCGCTGCCAGGTGGGCCTTTTTTGCAGGCTCTCCCGGATGGAAATGCCCCGCTCCTGGAGAATGCTGACGACCAGCAGGATCACCGCGGCCACGGCCACGATGTACAGATCCCGGATGTTGTAGTTGATGACGCTGACAAGAGTTATCAGGGCGTCCTTGACGGAGTGGTATCTGCTGAAGGGATTTCCGAAATCCGTGAAGATCCGGGAAAGCATCGTTCCGGCCATGGTCATGTCCTCCGCCCGGAAGATGATCTCACCCAGCACCACAAGGAAGGCCGTCCGCAGCATCTGGAATACCCGGAAGGGTTTGTTTTCCGGGGTCAGGCCCAGCTTTTCATTAAGGGCTTTGAGCCATGGGGCAAAGACGTTGCCCAGCAGGATCAGCGCGAAGTGCCAGAGACCGAAGAAGACATAATGCCATGCTGCCCCATGCCAGAGGCCGTTGGAGAACCAGACGCACAGCAGCGCGATGGACCCGGCGATCAGGGGACCGAAGTGGTTGCCCAGTTTTTTCCGGGCCGCGCCGGTGAGCTTTTTCATAGGCGCGGACATGGTGACGGGGTAGAAAATGTAATCCCGGAACCAGGTGCCCAGGGTAATGTGCCACCGGGTCCAGAATTCGGAGATGTTTTTGGAGAAGAATGGCCGCCGGAAGTTCTCCGGCATGGAGATGCCGAAAATCTGGGCGGTGCCGCAGACCGCGTCCATGGAGCCGGAGAAGTCGGCGTAGAGCTGTAAGGTATAGAGAATGCCGCCCAGCAGGGACATATAGCCGGGGTAGCCGTTGGTTGGGGAAAAAAGCTCCCCTACCACCGGATTCAGCCGGTCGGCGATGACCAGCTTTTTCATAAGGCCGAAGAGGATCCGCTGAAGCCCCAGGCAGAGATTTTCATACCGGATGGGGCCGGCGTCCCAGAGGGCCTGGGCCGTCTGGCTGTAGCGGCAGATGGGACCCTCCACAATGCCCGGGAAAAAGCCCAGGAACAGCCCCAGCCGGAGAATGTTCCGGTCCGCGGGGACGGTCTGCCGGTATACGTCCACCAGATAGGAAACGCTTTGCAGAATGAAGAAGCTCAGGCCCAGGGGCTTGATAAATTCCGGGATGGGTAGTGCGGTGCCGAAAAGGGCGTTGACGTTTTCCAGAAAGAACCCGGAATATTTCAGCACCAGGATCAGCCCGATATGGGCGGAAACTGCCAGGGTCAGCACCCATCTTGCCCGGCGGTTAAAGACCTTTTTGATGGCCTTCCGCTCCGGCCTTTCCGCAGCCTTTACCGCGGCGTCCCGGCGGGCAAAAATACGCTGCATCCACAGCCCGCAGCCCCAGACGGCGGCGGCGGAGAGCAGAAGGTAGAGGATGTATATGCCGCTGATAAGCCAGTAAAAGCCCAGGCTCAGGAGCAGCAGCGCGTATTTTTTCCATTTGTTGGGGGTCAGGGCGTAAAAAATCAGGGCCAGAGGCAGGAAAAGCCCCAGATACAGCACCGAGAAATAGGAGGACAGATCCGGGAACGCGCCTGCGTAAAGGCGGGTCAGCATAAGAAATACCCTCGCTTACTCTTCCTGAAGCCGCTGGACCATTTCCAGCATGGCCTCCGCGGAGTTGAAGTTGGCGGGGATGATCTCCACGGCGGGGACGGTGATGTCGAAGGTGTCCTCCAGCTCGGCCACCAGAGAAATGATGGACAGAGAGTCCAGCAGATGGTCGTCGATCAGGTGGTCCTCGTGTTCAAAGTCCACCCCGGGCTGAATGTCGTTCAGAATTTCAAGCAGTTCTTCCATGATGATTGTGTCCTTTCGGTTTTTTATTTTGGATGAATAAATTGGAGTCTGTCAGAATGCCCCCCTTGGCTCCCCCTCTGGGGGAGCTGGCGTGCGCAGCACGACTGAGAGGGTATCAGCGGCGGAATCCGCATGAAAGCCTCAGCATCGCAGCCCTCTCAGTCACGGCGTTTCCGCCGTGACAGCTCTCCCATAGGGAGAGCCAAGGAGGGCGACAAACTCTGGTTTACGGATGCCTTTTGTCCATATTCATGGGATACGTCTCCGTTGTTTTCCGGGCGCGGCGGAGTTCGCCTTTTTCGTCCAGAATGTACACCGCCGGCAGGTCCCGGCTGAGGAACAGGGAGATGCCCTCGGTGACGCAGTAGGCGCCGGTGTTGTGGAAGCACAGGGTATCGCCGATGTCCACCTCCGGCAGGGGCAGGCCCTTGACCAGAATATCGTTCATGGAGCACAGGCTCCCGCAGAGATTCCAGTTGTTTGCCGGGGGCAGGGTCTCCTTGCCGCAGAGGGTGACTTTTGGGAGCTTCATGCCCATGTACTGGCCGAAATAGACCATCTGGTGCATGCCGCCGTCCAGAATCAGATAATTCTGGCCATGGTTGTTTTTCAGATCGGCCACATGGGTAAAATACCGGCCGCAGCCGGCGGCTATGGACCGCCCCAGCTCCAGCGTGACCTCACCCTGCCATTGCGTTTCCTCCAGCAGCTGCCGCAGGCCCAGGATCAGCTCCCTTTCGTCCAGCGCCTCGCCGAAATAGCTTACCGGGAAGCCGGGGCCGTATTCCAGCTCCGGGCTGCGCCAGCCGCAGTCCGTTTCCAGCCGGGTCAGCAGTTCGTCCAGGTGCAGGATCTCCCGGCGCAGCTTTTTGAGGGAGGTTTTCTGGGTGCCGGAGAAGAACTGGATGCCCCGGTAGTCCAGGCCGGGGTGATCTCCCCGATAGCGGACCAGGGCCTCAATCTCCTCCTCGTTGATGCCGAACTGGCTGTCGTTGGTGAGCCGCAGCAGAATTTTCAGCTTTTTTTCGTACTTTTTGGAAAGCCGGTCCAGAAGCTCGAACTGGGTCAGGGATTCCACGGTGTAGATCCGCCCGTCGGTATTTTCTACCAGCTCTTCAATAAAGGCCGGGGTTTTGTTGATGCCGGAGATCACGGTGACGGCGCTTTCAACACCAAGGGCGTCGCAGATCCGGCTTTCGCCGGGGGAGCAGATCTCCAGCCGCTCCACCTTCGGCAAAACCCCCTCTACCAGGAAGGGGTTGGCCTTGATGGCGTAGGCCAGCCGGATGTCT
The DNA here is from genome assembly GCA_963661735.1 of bacterium. Classification (GTDB taxonomy): domain Bacteria; phylum Bacillota; class Clostridia; order Oscillospirales; family Oscillospiraceae; genus Faecousia. The sequence continues at coordinate 19,174 of CAVLCF010000003.1, forward strand.
TCCCCCAGCAGGCCCCGCAGATCATCGATCCGCTGCCCCAGGACCCGGAAGTCAAAGACATAGTAGGCCGTGTCCTGCAATTTGGAAATGTCCATTTATCGCCCTCCTGCCATGGCCGCCAGAGCTTTGCGGTCGATTTTGCCGTTTTTGTTCAGGGGCATGGCCTCCACCTGCCGCAGAATGCCGGGGACCATGAACCCCGGCAGGGTCTGCTTCATAACGGTGTGCAGCTCCCCCTGGTCGATGGTGCCGGTGTAGAAGCCCTTGAGACGGCTCCGCTTTTCGTCAAAGACGCAGCAGGCCCGGTCCACGCCGGGAATGGCGTTCATTTCCCGCTCGATTTCCTCCAGCTCGATCCGGTGGCCCATGTATTTGATCTGAAAGTCCTTCCGGCCGCTGAAAACCAGCTCGCCCGCTGCGTTGTACCGGCCCAGGTCGCCCGTGCGGTAGACGCGCTCGGGGTAGTTGGGGTTCAGGGGATTCTGGGTGAAGTGGGCGGCGTTCTGTTCCGGGCAGCGGTAGTAGCCCAGGGCCAGGGCCGTGCCCCGGACGCAGATCTCGCCCTCGGCGTCATGCCCGGTTATCAGGCGGTTCTCGCCGTCCAGCAGAAATACGTCCTCGTTGGGGAAGGGAATGCCGATGGGGATCCCAGCGGCATAGTCCCGGTCCTTCTCCAGAATGTGGTAGGTGCAGTTGCAGGTGATCTCCGTGGGACCGTACAGGTTTACATAAGTTGCATCCGGCAGATGCTTCCGGAATTCTTTCAGGGCCCGAAGGGGCATGACCTCCCCGGAGAAGAGAATCTTCCGGATGGTCTGAGGGGCCTTGTAGTCCAGGGCGTGAAAGCCCGTAATAAGGCACAGGGCGGATACCGCCCAGATCAGGGTGGTGGCCTGCTTTTCGCAGAGAAAATCCATCAGCTCCGTGGGCACGGAGAACAGCCGCCGGGGCACCACCGCCAGAGTGGCGCCGGCCTTCATGGCGGAATAGATGTCCTTTACGGACACGTCGAAGTCAAAGGGCGCCTGGTTGGCGATCACGTCCGCTTCGGTGATGCCGAACAGCTCCGTAAAGCAGTCGATGAAATCCAGCACGCTGCGGCTGCTGACCACGATGCCCTTGGGCACGCCGGTGGAGCCGGAGGTGAAGTTTACATAAAGCGGGTCCGTATCGATGGCCCGGGCCTGGATGGCGGCGAGGGCGTCCGCATCCTCCGGCGTCTCCGCCAGGTCCTCCAGGCAGACAAGGCTCTGCCCGGGGAAGATCTCCCGGGCCTGGGCAAGCAGCTCCCGGCAGGTGACAATGACCGCCGGCCGCAGCTGGGCCGCGATCTGATTCAGCCGGGGGCCGGGCAGCTCGGTATTCAGTACGGAATAAAAGCATCCGGCCCATTGCGCGCCGAAAAAGGCGGCTACGGCATCTGCGTTCTTTTCCAGATAAATGCCGATACCCTGCTTCGGGCCGGTCAGCCGGGCCAGCCCGGTGCCGATACGCCGGGAAAGACGGTAAAATTCTCCATAGGTGTAGCTTCGGCAGTCGTCCGTTACCGCGCACCGGTCCGGGAAACGCCGAAAACTGGTTTCCAGATAGCAAAGCGCATTTGCCATAGGGGTGTTACTCCTTTGTTTCTTCCATTTTTGCCTGGATCCGTTCCGGCAGCGCCGCGAGATCCTGGTCCCAGGCCGCGTAAGCGGCTTCCCCCCGGTGATCCGGCAGGCTGTCCCACAGAAAATCCCCAAGCCGGCGGGTGATCTTTGCCGCGCCGTAGTAATTCAGATGGTCGCCGTTGTCGTAGGTATCCAGGTTCCAGTCAATGTCCCGGCTTTCCAGATTGCCGTCCAGATAGAGGACACCAAGCTCCCGGGCCAGATCCTCCATGGTGTTGTGCCGGGCCATATTCCAGTTTTCGGGGCTGGGCACGCTGTAGAGGATCAGCCGGATGTTCTTTTCCTTGCACAGCTTGCTGATATTCCGCAGGGAACGCAGATTGGCGGCGCTGAGGTCCTCCCGGGCGTCCGTGGGGGCCATATAGCCCTCCAGATCTTCCCGGGGGTTGGCGGTCAGCAGCAGATGGTAGCCCCGGTCCGGGTATTCCCCGGTATATTCGGGGGCCTGAAAATCCCGAAGGGACAGGCTCTTCCACCGGCTGTGATACCGCAGCACCGGAAAAAGCCGCTGCGCCCCGGGAACGATCCGGTCCACCCGGGAATAGACCCGGTAGAGCACGTTGGTCTCCAGCACCACAACCTTGGGGGTCTGACGCTCCAGCGCCGCCTTTAGAAAAGCTTCCGTTTCATAGGGCTTCTGGTCCACGCAGGCGCTGACAAAGGAGGCAATGCCGTAGTCCTGCCAGAGCTCCATGGGCACGAAGCCGGAGTAGGCCTCGCTGTCCCCCAGAAACAGCAGATCAATGCTGTTTTCCGGCTGGGAGAGGATCGCCATAGGGTCCGTTTCCAGCATACCGGCGGCCAGCGTATTGTTTTTCGGCGCGAACACCAGCCCCAGAAGCGCGATCAGAACCGCCAGCGGCAGGAGAAAGAGAAGGGAATGTGAGATATTTTTACGCACAGAGCGGCGGCTCCTTCCGGTAGAGTGGGGACGAGTTGACAGTTGACAGTGTACAGTTAACAATTATTGTGTCCCTTCGGGACGATTATAAAATAATTTGTTCATTTCCGAAGGAAATTCCTTAACTGTCAATTGTCAACTGTCAACTGTCAACTCATATTATGTCGTCACAACATCTTAGTATAGCATACTTCCGGCCGCTTGTCTGCCCATTCTTTTATATTTTTTCAAAAATCCGGGATAAATCCACTGTCCGCGGACGCGGCTTCCTGGGTGAAGCCCTCCAGGTCGTTGAGGAACATCCAGCTCAGCACCGCGTCATATTCCTCGTCCGTGATCCGCCGGTCCATGGGGGGCCGCTGGTTTCCCACGGGGGTGTACTGCCGCATAAGGCTCACCAGCACTTGGCCGGGCCGGAAGGTCTCGCCGATCCAGTCCAGAACCTTCAGAGAGTTTTCCACCTGCCCAGGCAGGATCAGATGTCGGATGACGGTGCCCCGGGTGATTTTGTCCCCCTGCCATTGCACAGGCCCGGTCTGCCGGACCATCTCCCGGATGGCCGCCGTGGCCACAGGGAAGTAGTCCGCCGCCCCGGAGAGGGAAGCAGCCAGCTTCGGGTCCGCGTATTTCAGGTCCGGCAGGTAGATATCCACCTTGCCCTCCAGGGCTTTCAGGGTTTCCACCCGCTCATAGCCCCCGCAGTTGTAGACCACGGGCACGGGGAGCTTCGGCTCCAGAGCGGGCAGAATGGTGGGCAGAAAGTGGGTGGGGGTCACCAGGTCGATGTTCTCCGCCCCCTGGTCGATCAGGTCGTCAAAGACCCGGCGCAGGCCGGTGCTGTCCATGGCCCGGCCAACAGGCTGGCTGCTGATGGCGCCGTTCTGGCAGTAGCAGCACCGCAGGGTGCACCCCCCAAAGAACACGGCCCCGCTGCCGCCGGGACCGGCCAGAGCCGGTTCCTCCCATTTATGGACCATGGCCTTGGCCACCAGCGCCGCGGCGGGACAGCCGCAGAATCCGGTTTCTCCCTTAACTCGGTCCACCCCGCACTGCCTGGGGCAGAGAAGGCAATTGCGATAGTCCATAAGACAGCTCCTTTGCGTTTTCTGGGGACATTCTAGCATTTTTTTGAAAAAGACGCAAGAGCGGCTTTACCCGGGAAGGGGATTGTGGTATGATAAAAAACATATAAACAGGGGCCGCAGGGAAACAAATTGACAATTGACAATGAACAATTGACAATTATGGTGACCCTTTGGGACGAATTTGAATGATATTTTGAATTGTTTCCGAAGGAAACTCCTTCATTGTCAACTGTCAATTGTCCATTGTCAATTGTGCGGATCCCAACCTTCCACAGTCAAAGGAGCACAATATTATGACCATTCGATTTGCAAATGTTGACGACATCCCCCAGCTTTTGAACCTGCTGCGGCAGGTGGAGGGGGTCCACCATGCTATCCGGCCGGACCTGTTCCGGGACGGCGGCGAGAAGTACGAGCCGGAAACTCTGAAGGAGCTGCTTGGAGATGCCAAGCGTCCCGTGCTGGCGGCGGAGGAGGATGGCACCGTTGTGGGCTACGCCTTCTGCGTGCTGGAGGAGACGAAAAATGACCCCGCCCGGCTGGACCGGAAGGAGCTGTACCTGGACGACCTGTGCGTGGACGCTTCCGTCCGGGGCAAGGGTGTGGCAAAACAGCTTTGGCAGCGCACCGTGGAGCTGGCCAGAGAGCTGGGCTGCGACGCCGTGACCCTGAACGTCTGGGAGGGCAACGACCGGGCGAGAAAATTCTACGAGCACTGCGGCCTGTCCGTGCGAAAGACGTTTATGGAATATCCTCTCTAAGGAGACGCTATGCTGGTCAAGAATCAGATTTACGAGGCGGTCATCACCGACTACACCACCGAGGGCCAGGGCATTGCCCATATTGAGGGCTGCGCCGTGTTTGTGCCCAATGCCGTGGCCGGGGAGCGGGTGCGGCTGCGGATCACCCTGGTCCGCAGAACCTGGGCCGCGGGGAAGATCACGGAGATCCTGGAAAAATCCCCCCATCGGGTGAACCGGGCCTGCCCCGTGGCGAAGCTCTGCGGCGGCTGCGCTTTCTGGCATATGGACTATGAAGAGGAATGCCGGTTAAAGGCGGACCGGGTGAAGAACTGCCTGAACCGCATTGGCGGGGAAAACCTGGAGCGGGTCCCCATTCTGGCGGCCCCCACCTGGGAGGGCTACCGGAACAAGGCCCAGTATCCCGTGGCCCGGGACAAGGGCAGAGCCTACGCGGGCTTCTTCAGGGAGGGCACCCATGAGGTGGTGGAAACCGGCCGCTGCCGCATCCTGCCGGAGGAGACGGACCGGGTGAAATCCATCGTTATGGATTATGTAAACAAAAACCGTGTGCCCGTCTACGACGAACAGACCCACAAGGGCCTTTTGCGGCATATCCATGTCCGCCGGGGGGCGGTGTCCGGGCAGATCCTGGTCTGCCTGGTGGTCAACGGCGACGGCCTGCCCAAGGTCTCCGCCCTGATCGACGCCCTGAAAGCCGTCCCCGGCTTTATGACCCTGGTGCTCAGCGTGAATACCAGGAAGGGCAACGCCGTACTGGGGGACAAATTCGTGACTCTCTATGGCCCGGGCTTCATTGAGGACACCCTCTGCGGCCTGAGCTTCCGGCTGTCGGCCAGGTCCTTCTACCAGGTAAACCACGCCCAGGCCCAGCGGCTCTATGAGACGGCTATCTCCATGGCGGATATCACGAAAAACGACCTGGTGCTGGACCTCTACTGCGGCGTGGGCACCATTACCCTGGCCATGGCTTCCGCCGCCGGGAAGGTTATGGGCGTGGAGGTGGTCCCCCAGGCCATTGAGGACGCCAGGGACAACGCCCGGCGCAACGGCGTCGAAAACGCGGAATTCTTCTGCGCCGACGCGGGGCAGGCCGCCCTGCGCCTGGAGCAGCAGGGCATCCGCCCGGACATCATCACCGTGGATCCGCCCCGCAAGGGCCTGAACGCCGACGCCATCGAGGCCATCGCCCGCATGGCCCCCAAGCGCCTGGTCTACGTCTCCTGCGACCCGGCCACCCTGGCCCGGGACACCGCCCTGCTGAAGACCCGGGGCTTCCGGCTGGAACAGGCCGTCGCGGCAGACCTGTTCCCGCGGTGCAGCCATGTGGAGACGGTAGCCCTCCTTTCCAAGGGGGAGATTGACCCGAAAAGGAACATGTAGAATTCTCGTTGGAGAATGTGGATATGTCCGGGTTCCGGAAGGGTGCGGCTTATCCGCTTTTACTGCTGTGACTTGTATGCTTCGCCCCAAGCCCACATGGAGTCCAGAATGGGTTTGAGGCTTTTGCCGAGTTCGGTCAGGGAATACTCCACTCTCGGCGGCACTTCGGCGTAGACCTCACGGTGAACAAGTCCGCTTTCCTCCATTGCGCGGAGCTGGACGGTCAGGACCTTCTGCGATACATTACCAACCGACTTTTTCAGCGCCCCAAAACGCTTTGTTCCCGGCATCAAGTCCCGAAGAATCAGAACTTTCCATTTATCTCCGATGAGGGTCAAGGTGGTTTCTACCGGGCAGGCGGGAAGCTCTTTTTTTGCTTTTACTTCATCCATATCTGTAACCTCCAAAAAAATTTTTGAAGCGCCGAAACGCCGGAAAACCAGGCATCGGCGCATTTGTTTCCTTGCGGCAACTGTCCATTAGTTTCCAAAAGGTAACTACAGCACAATATAGTGCCTACTTCACAAACGGACTGTACGGTGATATTATAATGCCAACGAAAGAAAAAAACAACCTTTCGGAGTCAAAAATCATCAAAATCCATTTTGGAGGAACTTATCATGAACAAAGTCGTAGAATTTCTGAACGCCAACCCTGTGCAGTATCTTGCTACCGTCGGTCGTGACGGCAAGGCAAAGTGCCGCCCCTTCATGTTCGCTGGCGAGCTGGACGGCAAGCTCTGGTTCTGTACCAACAACCGGAAGGACGTCTACAAGGATATGCAGGAAAACCCGGAGATCGAGATTTCCGTTTCCAGCCCGGAATACGCATGGATCCGTCTGCACGGCAAGGCTGTGTTTGAGAACAACATGGCTGCCAAAGAAATGTGCATCCGGAACCCCATCGTGAAGGGCCAGTACGGCGAGGCTGCCAACCCCATCTTTGAGGTGTTCTATCTGGCGGATGCCCACGGCATCATCGCTGACTTCTCCGGCAATCCTCCCTACGAGTTCTGAGCAGGACGCTCAATCTCCCTGCGGGGTAAAATCAAAAACATCGGCAGTGAGAAGCTGGAGGAGATTTTCGAGATAAATACCCAAGAAAAGAGGTTTTGATCATGAATCAAAGTGAAAAACGGCTGTTTTTGATTCAGTCTCTGCTGAACGAGCGCCCCTTCTGCCAGAAGCAGATCATCCCGGCAGATTCCGAGCGACAGAAGATTTTACTCCGTGGACTGATGAACGTCCGCAGAGCGTATCCGATTGGCGCAGAGTTCCTGCAAGTGCAGGATGAGTATCTGCAAGGCGAAACCGCCGCAAAGGGTATTGCCGATATTGCAGACCTGACGCCCGTGCAGCTGGGGCTGTACCTCTGGCAAGGTGACATTACCACGCTCAAGTGTGATGCCATCGTCAATGCGGCAAACTCCGGCATGACCGGCTGCTATATTCCCAATCACCGCTGCATTGATAACGCAATTCATACCTATGCGGGGGTGGAACTGCGCCTTGCCTGTGAAGAACTGATGGAACAGCAGGGCTATCCGGAACCCACCGGGCGGGCAAAAATCACCCCGGCGTTCAATCTGCCCTGCAAGTATGTCCTGCATACTGTTGGGCCAATCGTTGATGGGCGTGTGACGCGGCGTGACCGGGAGCTGCTGGCCGCCTGCTACCGCTCCTGCCTGGAGCTGGCGGCAGAGAATGGCTTGGAAAGCGTGGCGTTCTGCTGTATTTCTACGGGGGAATTTCATTTCCCCAATGAGCAGGCGGCACAAATCGCCGTGGAAACCGTGAAACAGTTTATGAATGGAAAAACCAGCGTAAAGAAAGTGATCTTCAATGTTTTCAAAGACATGGACAAAAAAATCTACGCCCGATTACTCGGCGCAAATTAAGAATTTACAGACAGCTCTCAGCGAGGCGGATACTGTGATAATCGGTGCCGGAGCCGGTCTTTCCACCTCGGCCGGGTTCACCTACGATGGAGCGCGTTTTGAAAAATATTTTTCTGATTTTGCAACGAAGTACGGCATTCGGGATATGTATTCCGGCGGCTTTTATCCCTTTGCCACGCCGGAGGAGTATTGGGCCTATTGGAGCCGGTATATCTGCATCAACCGGTATATGGATGCCCCCGAACCGGTCTACGATGCCCTTTTGAAGCTGGCTGCAGATAAGGACTATTTCGTTATCACGACCAACGTGGATCACTGCTTCCAGAAAGCAGGCTTTGATAAAAAGCGGCTGTTTTACACGCAGGGCGATTATGGCCTGTTCCAGTGCAGTGAGCCGTGCTGTCAGGAAACCTTTGAGAACGAAGCCGTGATCCATGAAATGGTCAGGCGGCAGGAGAATATGAAAATACCGTCTGACCTTCTTCCAGTCTGCCCCCATTGCGGCAGGCCGATGACCATGAATCTGCGGTCAGACAATAGGTTTGTCGAGGACGAGGGCTGGCACAGAGCAGCGGAGCAGTATGAGAACTTTCTCCGTACCCGTGACGGGCAGAAGATCCTCTTTCTGGAATTGGGCGTTGGCTATAACACCCCGGGCATTATCAAGTATCCCTTCTGGCGCATGACGGCGCGGAACTCCAAGGCTATCTACGCCTGCGTCAATCAAGGGCAGGCGGTGTGTCCGGGAGAAATCAAAAAGCAAGCGATCTGTATTGACGGGGACATTGGAGAAGTTCTCTCACAAATCTAAAGAAGTGGTGTGCGTTCTAAAATGTAACGAAAAATATATAATATTCGTTACATACTCCGCATATCCGTTGCCCCCCTCCACTGCATAGCCCGTACCTATTTCGGGAAAACTGGAAATATCTCTTGCTGGGTGGTTGCAAAAATGTAACGGATAATATATAATATCTGTTACAAAGGAGGCGGCAAGCTATGGCGAATGGCTATATGAGCGGAATAAGAGAACGGGTCATTTCTTCTGAGGATGGCACTATTTTCGTAGCTTCTGACTTTGCGGATA
>CAVLCF010000004.1:0-12341 GCA_963661735.1 bacterium
CGCTGGTACCCTCTCAGTCGTGCTGCGCACGCCAGCTCCCCCAGAGGGGGAGCCAAGGGGATATTCTGACAAACACCAATCTGTCAACCTGGCTATTTTATTGCCCGATATTTTATCGGGCGAATCTCAATTCTTTCTTAACTGTCTTTGAACAGAATGTGAACTTAAAGAAAAAGAAAAATGTTGTTGACTATCCCGTTTTTTCGTGATAAAACTAGTAAAAAAGGAAAGAAATGTTAGGAGGACCTATCCATGAACGTATTTCTGACCCTGGCCTGCCTGTTCTTTATCGGCAGCGTCACCGGCTGGGTGATCGAGCTGCTGTTCCGCAACATCGTTCACCACAACAAGAAGTGGGTAAACCCCGGCTTCTGTACCGGACCATACCTTCCCATATACGGCTTCGGCCTTTGTACGCTGTATCTGCTGGCCAGCCTGGAAAAATACGGGTGGATCGCGGACCCCGTGTGGAACAAGGTCGTTTTGTTTCTTGCCATGGCCATCGGCATGACGCTGATCGAGTATATTGCCGGTATCTTTTGCCTGAAATACTTCAAGGTCATGCTCTGGGACTATTCCAACCTCTGGGGCAACATCCAGGGCCTGATCTGCCCGCTGTTTTCCTTCTTCTGGGCGGTGCTGGGGGCGTTCTATTACTTCTTCGTACACCCCTATGTGCTGGGTGCTCTGGATTGGCTGTCCCGGAATCTGGCCTTTTCCTTCTTCATCGGTATGTTCTTTGGCGTATTCATCATTGACGTGTGCCATTCCGCCAATCTGGTGGTCAAACTCAAGGCATTCGCGGAAGAGAACCGGATGGTCGTCCGCTACGAGGCGGTCAAGAAGCACATCCGGGAGAACTTCGAGGCGAGCAACAAGCGCCTCAAGTACAATTTCTTCCGCCCCTTCCACGACGAGCATCCCCTTGAGGAGCGTCTGAAGGAAATGCGGGAAAAGCTGGAAAAATACAAGCTGTCAAACAACAAAACCTGAGGAGGTAGCTTATGAATGAGGTAAAGCAGCCCAAAAAGCCATTGGCCTGGTACTATGGCATCGTTCTGATTATCATCCTGCTGTTCAATCTTCTGGTCATGCCCATGATCGCCGACGCCCGTATCAAAGAGGTAGACTACGGCACTTTCATGTCTATGACGGAGAACAAGCAGATCGGGCGGGTGGAGATCCAGGACAATCAGATCCTGTTCACCAATAAGGACGAAAGCCAGATCTACAAAACCGGCCGTATGGAGGACGCTACCCTGAACGAGCGCCTGTACGCAGCCGGAGCTATCTTCGGCAGCGAGATCGTAGAGGAAACCTCTCCGCTGCTGTCCGCCCTGTTGTCCTTTGTGCTGCCCCTGGTGATCTTCATCGGCCTGGGCCAGATCCTGTCCCGGAAGATGATGGATAAGATGGGCGGCCCCAACGCCATGTCCTTCAATATGGGCAAATCCAACGCCAAGGTCTACGTCAAGTCCTCCGACGGCATCCGGTTTTCCGATGTTGCCGGCGTGGACGAGGCGGAGGAAAGCCTGACGGAGATCGTCAACTATCTGCATGACCCCTCCCAGTACCGGGAGATCGGCGCGACCATGCCCAAGGGCGTGCTGCTGGTGGGCCCTCCGGGCACCGGTAAGACCATGCTGGCTAAGGCGGTGGCCGGTGAGGCGGACGTGCCCTTTTTCTCCATTTCCGGCTCGGAGTTTGTGGAAATGTTCGTGGGCATGGGCGCTTCCAAGGTAAGAGACCTGTTCAAGCAGGCCAAGGAAAAGGCTCCCTGCATCGTCTTCATTGACGAGATCGACGCCATTGGCCAGAAGCGTTCCGGCGGGGCCTACGGCGGCAACGACGAGCGGGAGCAGACCCTGAACCAGCTGCTCACCGAAATGGATGGCTTTGAAGGCAACTCCGGCGTTATGATTCTGGCGGCGACCAACCGGCCCGAGTCTCTGGACCCGGCTCTGACCCGTCCCGGCCGGTTTGACCGCCGGGTGCCCGTGGAACTGCCGGACCTGAAGGGCCGGGAGGCCATTCTGAAGGTCCATGCCAAGAAGGTAAAGCTGGCCGAGGATGTAAACTTTGAAACCATCGCCCGGATGGCCTCCGGCGCCAGCGGCGCGGAGCTGGCCAATATCATCAATGAAGCCGCCCTGCGGGCCGTCCGGGACGGCCGCAAAGCCGCCAACGAGGCAGACCTGGAGGAATCCATCGAGACCGTTATCGCTGGCTACCAGAAAAAGAACGCCATCCTCACGGACAAGGAGAAGATGGCTGTTTCCTACCACGAGATCGGCCATGCCCTGGTGGCTGCCCTGCAGACCCACTCTGCCCCTGTGCAGAAGATCACCATCATTCCCCGGACCTCCGGCGCTCTGGGCTACACCATGCAGGTGGAGGAGGGCAACCACTACCTGATGACCAAGGAAGAGCTGGAAAACAAGATCGCCACCCTGACCGGCGGCCGGGCCGCGGAAGAGGTGGCCCTGGGGACGATTTCCACCGGTGCCTCCAACGACATTGAGCAGGCCACCAAGCTGGCCCGGGCCATGATTACCCGCTACGGCATGAGCGACAGCTTCGATATGGTGGCCCTGGAAACCGTTACCAATCAGTACCTGGGCGGCGACAGCAGTCTGGCCTGCTCTGCCGAGACCCAGACGAAGATCGACGCCCTGGTGGTGGAGACCGTAAAGCGGCAGCATGAAAAAGCTCTGAACCTGCTGAAGGAAAACCGGGACAAGCTGGAAGCGCTGGCCCAGTACCTCTATCAGAAGGAAACCATTACGGGTGAGGAGTTCATGGAGTTACTGAACAAATGAACCTGCTGTTCTGCATCAATCCCAAATTCCGGCCCCTGCTGTGCCAATGCCTGGGTTCCATCGTCAGAAACGGCGGAGAGGAACACTATGACGCCTATATTCTCCACTCCGACCTGACCGGCACGGATATGGACGCCATCCGGGCGGTCAGCGGCCGGGTCTCCTGCCGGTTTCTCAGCGTGGACGCCGGGGATTTTGACGGCTTCCCGGAGAGCAGCCGCTACCCCCGGCAGATCTATTACCGGCTGGCGGCCCCGCTGCTGCTGCCGGAAAATCTGGACCGGATCCTCTACCTGGACGTGGACACTCTGGTGATCAACCCGCTGAGAGAGCTGTATGCCATGGATTTTGCAGGCAATTATTACATTGCCTGCACCCACATCCGGGAGGCTTTGACAAAGCTCAATGACCGGCGGCTGAATGTGCCGGAGGGGTCTCCCTATGTCAACACCGGGGTCATGGTGCTGAATCTGCCCGCCCTGCGGGAAAATCTGACCATGGAAAAAATCCGGGAAACGGCCCTGCAAAAGGTCGGCTCCTTCCTGCTGCCGGACCAGGACCTGCTGACCGTCCTGCACGGGGACAAGATCCTGCTGGCGGACACCCAGAAATACAACCTCAGCGACCGCATTCTGAACATCTACAACGCCAATCCCAAAAATCCCCGCCACGACCTGGACTGGGTGCGGGAGAACACGGTGGTCATTCACTACTGCGGCAAAAACCGCCCCTGGAAGCCCCATTACATCGGGCAGCTGGGCGTCTTCTATGAGGAAATGAATACAAATTCATAGAATATGAGCTGTTGCGAAGGGTAGCCCTTCGCAATGGCTTTTTTACAGAAAAAGTGCTTCCCCTGGGGCGATGCAAGCGAATCAGAAGAAACGATTGCCAATTGCACCATTCAAGGAACGCCTGCGCAGAATATATGCGTCTTGAATTCATATGTTTGCACTTTATTTCCCAAATTCTCTTTTCCCTTGACTTTTTTATTATCTTTCCGTATTTTCTTCCAATATTATGAAAATAATTGTTTACATTTTATGAACGAGGTGATATACTGTCTCTAATTCATCTTTTTTCAGAAAAAATTCCACACAGTCTTTAGAAAGGAAGATTACTATGAAACGGAAATTGACCCCAAAGGAAACCCTGGCCGTAGCAAGTCTGCTGTTCGGCCTATTCTTCGGAGCCGGCAATCTGATTTTCCCCGTACATATGGGACAGGCTGCCGGAGCCAACTCTGTAGCAGCCACTCTGGGCTTTGTAATCACCGGCGTAGGTCTTCCTTTGCTGGGCGTGGCCGCCATGGGCCTGAGCCGCAGCGAGAGCCTGGCGGGGCTTGCCGGGCAGGTGGGCAAAGGCTACGGGCTCTTCTTCACCGTACTGCTGTATCTGACCATCGGCCCCTGCTTTGCCATTCCCCGCTGCGCTACCACCTCCTTTACCGTGGGCGTGGTGCCGCTGCTGTCCGGCGGCAGTGAAAAAATGTGGCTGCTGGGCTTTTCGCTGGTTTTCTTCCTGCTGGTGCTCTATTTTTCCCTGCGGCCCAGCGGCATTCTCACCTGGGTGGGCAGGATCATCAATCCGGTATTTCTGCTTTTCCTGTTCTCCCTGATTGTCGCCTCGGCGCTGCATCCTATGGCCGCCGTTTCCCAGGTGGCCCCCGAGGGCAGCTATGAGACCCAGCCCTTCCTGCAGGGCTTCCTGGAGGGCTACAACACCATGGACACTCTGGCGGCTCTGGCCTTTGGCATTACCATTATTCAGGTCATCCGGCAGCTGGGCGTGGAAAAGCCCGAGGATCTGGCAAAAAGCACCTGCCTGTCCGGCATTTTCAGCTGCCTGTTGATGGCCGTCATCTACGCCCTTATCACCTGGATGGGCGCCCAGAGCCGGGGCGGGTACCCCCTGAGCGAAAACGGCGGCATTGCCCTGGCGGACATCGCCACCCACTATTTCGGCCGGGCGGGCCATTTGATCCTGGCCGCCACGGTAACGCTGGCCTGCCTCAAGACCTCTATCGGTCTTGTCACCAGCTGCGCGGAGACCTTTGCCCTGCTGTTCCCTAGAGTCAGCTATAAGGCATGGACCTGGATTTTCAGTCTGTTTCCCCTGGTGGTCTCCAACCTGGGGCTGACCACCATCATCAGCTATTCTCTGCCCGTACTGATGTTCCTGTATCCTCTGGCCATTACCCTGATCCTGCTGAGCCTTCTGGGAGACCTTTTCGGCAGGGACCGCCGGGTGTTCGTCAGCGTCACGGCCTTTACTCTGGCCGCTGCTGTGCTGGATCTGCTGGCCGCTCTGCCGGATGGGGCGAAGCAGGCCCTGCATCTGGAGGGGCTGCTTCTCTGGGCCAACACCTATGTTCCGCTGTTCGGCCTGAGCTTGGGCTGGCTGATCCCCGCCGCCGTCGGGCTGGCGCTGGGGCTGGTACTGCGCGGAGTTCAAAAGAAATAAGGACAACGGGGCGGCCAATGTGCCGCCCCTATCCTATTTATTTGGGGCCTTTATACAAAGGCTTGCAAAGGCTTCTCCAAAATGGTATGATAGCATTACATTCAAGAGAGGAGCCGGGCTGCAATGGACAAGATCGCGGTATTGATCCCCTGCTACAACGAGGAAATGACCATTTACAAAGTGGTATCCGATTTCAAACGGGTGCTGCCGGAGGCGGTGGTCTACGTATACGACAACAATTCCAGGGACCGCACGGCGGAGGAGGCCCTGCGGGCCGGGGCAGTGGTGCGCCGGGAGTACAAGCAGGGCAAGGGCAACGTGATCCGGCGGATGTTCCGGGAAATCGACGCCCGGTGCTATATTATGACCGACGGCGACGACACCTACCCCGCCGAGGACGCTCCGGAGATGGTGCGCATGGTTCTGGAGCGGGGCAGCGATATGGTGGTGGGCGACCGCCTGTCCTCCACCTACTTCACGGAGAACAAGCGCCCCTTCCACAACTTCGGCAACAGCCTGGTCCGGAAAATGATTAACGTTATTTTCCAAACGGATATCAAGGACATTATGACCGGCTACCGGGCCTTCAGCTATTCCTTCGTCAAGAGCTTCCCCGTGATCTCCAAGGGGTTTGAGATCGAGACGGAGATGAGCATCCACGCGGTGGATAAGAACATGCTGGTGGAAAACGTGGTCATCGGCTACCGGGACCGGCCCCAGGGCAGCGAATCCAAGCTGAACACCGTTTCCGACGGTTTCAAGGTCCTGCGGACCATTGTCCGGCTCTTCCGGGACTACAAGCCCATGTCCTTCTTCGGCATTCTGGCGGGGATTCTGGCGGTTATTGCCATCGCCTTCTTCATTCCCGTCTTTGTGGAATACACAAAAACGGGCCTGGTGTCCCGGTTCCCCACGTTGTTCATGTGCGGCTTTACCATGCTGGCGGCCATTCAGGCTTTTTTTGCCGGAATGATCCTGCAAACCATGAAGATGAAAAACTTACAGGACTTTGAAATGGAATTGCAGCATATCAACGCCCGGTATGAAGAATTGCAGGGCAGGGAATGAGTGCCTTCTTCAGACGGTCCAGATGAGTTTCTCAGGCCAGCAGGAGATCGGTTTGCAGTCGGTCTCCTGCTGGCATTATCAGAATTATGGTTAATACTTTTGTTGATTTTCAAGAGAAAGTACCGTATAATGGAGGCGTAATCAGAAATCTGCAACTTAGGGTGGGACAGAGGATGGAAAAAATTGTCAGGGAAAGCGTTACAGATCAGGTCTTTGATTTGCTGAAAGCCAAAATTCTTTCCGGAGAATGGAAGGTTGGAGAAAAGATACCTTCGGAAAATGAGCTGGCGGCCAGTCTGGGCGTCAGCCGTAACTCGCTGCGGCTTGCCACACAGAAGCTGAATGTATTGGGCCTGACGGAGACAAAGGTGGGTGATGGAACGTATGTAAAGGCGTTCAGCCTGCGGCCATATATCTGTGAGCTTTATCACATGAACCTTCTACCTGGAGATCATGAGGATATTCGTCAGTTTAAGTATGCCATTGAGGATGCCTGTATTCAAATTGCTGTGCGCAATGGTGCCGTGCAGGAGGATATCCGTCAACTGAAGGATATATTGCAGGAAATGGAAACTGCGCTGCGTGAGGGGAATTACTCCGAGTTTCAGGATGCGGATTTTCGGTTTCATTTTTCGATCTGCAATATGACCAGAAATAAAATGTTCGTGATGATATATGACGCATTCTCGGATATTCTTTATGAAGAATACGCTCAGAGCAGCAAAGAGCTGCTGGAAGCGGAGAATGGTGTGGAACTGCTCATTGAGCATCACCGCAATATTATCGGCGCGATTGAGCGGGAACTGAAATACAGCCCTAATTACCGCCAGCGTCAGCTGATGGAATGAAATCACTGTACCCGGTTAAATGGATCTTCGGCGAATTTTGGCCAATGCGCACAAAATTTGCCGAAGATTTTTTTGCACTATTGCAGCTTGTAATGAGAATTTGATTATGCTAATATAATCGCAAGATGTGCACTTGTTCAACAAGTGCACAGGCGAGCGCGCCGCCAATCTGAAATTCACACAAGCAATTTTCTGAGAGGAGATTTTTATGTCAGACACCACAACAAAGAAAAATGACGGACTGTCCCTATGGGCGTTGGTTGCAATCGCCGTTGGGCAGGTCATCGGTGCGGGTATCGTTACAGTTACAGGCACCGCAATTGCGGCAACGGGGCGTTCTGCTTGGCTGTCCTTTGGCGTTGCGGTAATTGCCGGTTTGTTCCGTATTTTCCCGATTATCTTTTTCTGCAGCACGGTAGTTGTCCCCGGCGGCAACTATGGCATGGTAACGAGGACGCTTGGTCCAAAAACAGGCGGACTAATGACGATTTCCAGCCTGGTTGCCTGGTCTGTTCGCGGCACCGCGGTACTCTCCATCGGAATCTATATCAATTCCGTTTTCCCCGGAATCAGCAAGCAGCTGGGCGGTACTGTGGTTTGGACGCTGTTGATTATCGCTAACCTATTTGGAATCAATGCTATGGCAAAGATTCAGAAAATTGCGACACCGACCTTGCTGGTTGCTCTGCTGGTTTTTGCGCTGACTGGTATCGCCAAGAAAACTGTCAGCCCCTTTGATTTTTCCAATCCGGAAATGTTTACCGGCGGTTCAATGGGATTTGCCTCGGCGGTTGTGCTGCTGCTGGGTTCCTGCCACGGTCAATCCATGATTAATGCACTGGCAACTCGGTGTAAAAATCCGAAACGAGATCTCCCCAGGGCGATGCTGATTGCAACGGGCGTTATCTTTGTGGTTTATATGCTTGTTGGTGTAGCGGCCGGCTGCGTCCTTCCGCTGGAAGAAATTGCGGGGAAGCCCTTTACCCCCACCGCAAAGTATTTGCTGCCCGACTGGCTGTTTGTGCTCTTTATGATCGGCGGTCCGATTTTTGCGCTCCTGACAACGATGAATTCCGGTATCTCTGCCATCTGCCTGCCAACCATTGCCGGCGTCAAAGAGGGCTGGCTGCCGCAGTTCCTTGCCAAGGAAAATAAGCATGGCGTACCTTGGATCTCTTACCTGATTATCTGGGTAATTGGTCTGCTGCCGCTGCTGACCGGTCTTTCTATAGCACAGTTGACCAATTTCCTGATGGTTCTGACAAGCGTCACCACCTTCCTGCTGATTATTGCCGGTTTTGCTATGCCCAAGAGATTCCCGCAGGAGTGGAAGGAAAGCCGGATGCATTGCCCCGCGGCACTGTATTACGCCATCATGACACTGTCCGCTGCCGTCCAGATTTATACTGTTGTAAATTCCTTGATGAACATGAATGCGACACTGATTATTATCAATGTGATTACTATCACCGCATCACTGTTGTATGGTATTCTGCGTTATAAATCCGGGAGCATTAAGCGTGTTGATTACGTCTGACCCCTGCCCAAAGTACAGAAAGGAATTCTGATCTATGAAAATTACAAATGTTGAGGTAATGCTGATTAACTCCTCCGCGGATATGACAGGAGGAAAAGCCAATCCCTATACCGGGAAAAAGCCTACCGGGCAAAAGAAGAGCAACTGGCATCCCATTATTGTCAGAATCAATACGGATGAGGGTATTTACGGTTATGGTGAGGTTGCCCTGGCCTATGGTGTTGGATGCGACGCAGGCTTTGGCATGGCAAAAGACCTGGCGGCACTGATTATCGGCATGGATCCTATGGACAACGAGGCAATCTGGCACAAGATGCGGACAAAAACCTTCTGGGGACTCGCCGGAGGAGCGGTCGTATTTGCCGGTATGAGTGCAATTGATATGGCCTTGTGGGATATCAAGGGCAAAGCATTAGGGGTTCCCCTCTATGTTCTGCTTGGCGGCAAATGCCGTGAGGATCTGCGGTGTTATGCTTCCCAGATCCAATTTGACTGGGGTGTGCAGGGCAATGCGCTCGTAGAGCCGGAGCAGTATGCGGAGGCGGCCCTGAAAGCGGTTGCGGATGGCTATACCGCCATCAAGGTAGACGCACTGGAATTTGACCCGGACGGGCGGATGAAAGCGCTCAATCTGCGCGGCCCACTGTCGCTGCCGGTTATTAAAATGGGCGTTGCGCGGGTAGAAGCCATTAGGAAAGCCGTTGGCGACGGCGTGGACATCATTATTGAGAACCACGGTGAGACAGACGTGGTGTCGGCGATTCAGTATGCGAAAGCGCTGGAGCCCTACGGCATTTTCTTCTATGAGGAAGTTGTTGGACCCATGAATCCCCAGATGCATAAGGAAATGAAAAACAAGGTAAACCTACCCATTGCGGGCGGTGAGCGGATTTTCTCCCGCTGGGGTTACGCGCCATTCTTCGCAGACCGTTCTCTGGATGTGATCCAGCCGGACCTGGGTACCTGCGGCGGCATTACAGAGGGAAAGAAAATATGTGATATGGCACATACCTACGATATGACTGTCCAAACCCATGTTTGCGGAAGCCCGATTTACAAAGCGGCTTCCCTCCACCTTGAAATTGCGATCCCCAACTTCTGCATCCACGAGCATCACAGAATTTCTCTGCTTCCGGAGAACATTTCCATGTGCAAGTACGATTATCAGCCCGTTAAAGGACGGTACAAAGTGCCTGAGCTTCCTGGAATTGGTCAGGAATTGACCGACGAAGCGTATAGGAACGCGTATAAGGTCATTGTCGAATAAAGAGATACTTGCGAGAGAATGGGGCGCTTTCCCCATTTGGTAAAAGCAGCAGGAGGCCGGCGGTAAGTCGGTCTCCTGTTTTCCGTTTTTAAGAATGCCAGGCCGCTTCCTGCCGCCGCAGGAAGCGGCGGTAGAGAATCACGCCTACCGTAGTGGTGATGACCTCCGTGACGGGGAAGGTCAGCCAGAAGCAGTTCAGGCCGAAGTGGGCGAAGAGCCAGCCCAGGGGGACAAAGAGGACCACCGTCCGGATCACCGTCAGGGCGGAGCTTTTCAGGCTGGCCCCCACGGCCTGGAAGAACACGGGGAAGGTCAGAGAGGACACCAGGGGGATAAAGCTGATGCCCTGGATGGGGAAGCTGACCCGGCAGATGGAGATAACGGCCTCATCGTGGGTAAAGACATGCAGCATGGGCACAGGGATGAACACAAAGCATAGGGTCCCAATGAACATAAGCCCCATGCCGAAAATCAGGGCTTCCGTCAGAGTTTTCTTACAGCGGTCCAGGTTCCGGGCGGCGTAGTTGAAGCTGATGACCGGCACGATGCAGGTCTGCATAGCCCCCAAGGGGATGAAGAAAAAGGTCTGCCATTTGTAGTAGAGGCCCAGAGCCGTCACCGCCGCGTCGGAGAAGGTGGCCAGCACCAGGTTCAGGCCCAGGATGTAAAAGGTGTAGGCGGACTGCATCAGCATATTGGGCAGGCCCATATGGAAGATCCTGCGGACGTAATGGGGGTACACCGCCGCCTTCGGCGACTTCCGGTAGCCGCCGGGAAATACGATGGCGGCAGCCACGATCTGCCCCGCCACAGTGGCCGCGGCGGCGCCGGCGATCCCCATCCGGGGCAGCCCCAGAAGACCGAAAATCAGCAGCGGGTCCAGGACGATATTCACCGCCGCCCCAACGACCTGGGCGATCATGGGTGTGCGCATATTGCCCTCGGCCTGCAATACCTTCGTCCAGACGCTTTCCGTAAACAGCCCCACGCTGAGGGTGCAGACGATGCGTCCATAGAGGATCACCTCTTCGATGACTTCCGGGGAATCGGTGGACATTCCGGCATACCCCGGCATGGCGAACCAGCAGACGGCGGCGAACACCAGCCACATACCAAGGGCCAGCGGCGTTCCCACCCCAGCGTACTGTCCGGCCTTGTCCTTTTCCCCAACGCCCAGCTTGGCGGCCATGATCGTATTGATGCCCACGCCGGTGCCTACGGCCAGTGCGATCATCAGTAGCTGCAGGGGATAGATAATGGACAGGGCCGTCAGGCCGGACTGGGAATAGCGGCCCACAAACAGGCTGTCCACAATGTTGTAGAGCGCCTGGATCAGCTGCGCCAGCATGACCGGCGGTGCAAGTTTACATAAGATTTTATGAATGGGTGCTTCCCCAAAAAGCCGGGCAGTATCCATGGGGGTTCCTCTTTCCTTTTTGAAAATCGCAGAGCCATTATAGGTTCCTGTTTTCGGAAAGTCAAGCACCCATTACACGTGTTTCTGCCTGCGGCGTGGGTTCGGAGCCGTGTCCAGGAAATAGTCCGCGGAGACATTGTAATAGCGGCACAGTGTCACCAGATGGCGGATGGGCATTTCGTTGGCCCCTCGCTCATAGCGGGCATACATGGTCTGGGACGTACCCAGCACCTGGGCCACCTGGGCCTGGGTCAGGTCGTTGTCCTCCCGCAAGCCCCGGAGTTTTTCCAAAAATGTCCGCATGGCGGCACCTCCCACAGAAGATGCCACAAGTTTAACAAAGTAAATATCTTTACTATTGACTTTAATACAAAAATTTACTATAATAATTCCGAAAAGCGTCAGTTTTCCATGTTTCTTTTCTTACGTGAGTCCGGTTCCGGGCAGGCATCTCTGCCCAGCTTGTCCGGGATCTGATGAAATATTCCCCCGGCCTTTTGCGGCCGGGGGAATGTCGTTTCGTCGCCTATTTGATTTCAAAGGTCAGGCCCAGGCAGGAAAACCAGTGCCGGGGCTTGCCGGGAACGCTCTCCGCACCGTAGCGGGCGGCCCGTTCCAGAAGGCCGTCCAGGTCTTTGGAGGAAAAGGCAATGTGGCCTACCCGGCCGGTGTCCGCCGCCTGGGTCTCCACCCGGCACAGCTGCACGCCGCCGTCCAGCCAGACGCTGTTTGGAGTCTCCTCCGGCCCCTGGAACCGGGTAACGGTCATACCGAAAACATCCTTAAAAAAGGCCAGGGCGGTGTCAAATTCCACAACGTCAATGGCGATGTGGTCAATGGGGCAGAAATGATCGGTCATACTATCTCTCCTCGTATAATAAGATTTGCAGATAGTTATGTGCATCTGCTTAGTTCACTCAAA
>CAVLCF010000005.1:0-2185 GCA_963661735.1 bacterium
CCTGTGCTTAAGTTGACGACATTGCCTTTCCGGAAAGCCTTTGGTGTGCTCTCTTATATTTCAACTCTTGATTCGCATTGTCAATTGTCCATTGTCAATTGTCAATTCATATCACTGTCCCGCGATCTTTTCGGCCAGCTCGGTCAAATACATCCAGCGCTCGGTTTTTTCCTCCAGGGCCGCTTCCAGCTGGCTTTGCTCCGCCATAAGGGCCTGGAGCTTTTCAAAATCCGCCCCGAAAAGGTCCTGATTCTTTTTGTTTTCCTCTATTTTTGCCTCCAGAGCGGCGATATCATCGTCAATCGTTTCGTACTCCCGCTGCTCCTTGAAGGAGAATTTCAGCTTTCGCTCCCGGGGCTTTTCGGCAGTCTCTCTAGGCTGCTTTTTCTCTGCCCTGGGCTTTTCCTTCGCCGCCTCCAGGTAGTCCGAGTAGCCGCCCACATACTGCTTCACCGTCCCGCCGGGTTCTACGGCGAATACCCGGGTGCACAGCCGGTCCAGAAAATACCGGTCGTGGCTGACGGCGATAATGGCCCCGGGGAAGGTTTCCAGGTAGTCCTCCAGCACCGTCATGGTGGGAATATCCAGATCGTTGGTGGGCTCGTCCAGCAGCAGCACATTGGGGGCCGAGGCCAGAATGCCCAGCAGGAACAGCCGCCGCTTTTCGCCGCCGGAGAGCCTGCCGATCAGCCTGTGCTGCATGGGGCCGGAAAACAGGAATTTGTCCATGAGCCGGGAGGCCGTCAGGGTCCCCTCCGGGGTCTCGATCCGGTCCCCTCGCTCCTTTACATAGTCCAGCGCCGTCTGGTTGGGGTCCAGCTCCTGGGCGTGCTGGGAAAAATACCCAAGCTTCACCGTGTCGCCCACGGTGACGGCGCCCTCGTCCGGCTGAAGGCTCCCGGCGATCAGATTCAGGAGCGTGGATTTGCCCGCGCCGTTGCCGCCTACAATGCCCACCCGGTCCGTGCGCTGTAACAGGAAATCAAAGTGCCGCAGCACCCATCTGTCCCCGAAGCGCTTACCCGCGTCCTTCAATTCCACGGTTTTTCTGCCCAGGCGGGAGGAAAGGGCCTGAATGCCCTCCAGGCTCTGCTCCGTTTCCGGGGGCTGGGCGGCTTTCAGGGCCTCGTACCGTTCCAGCCGTTCCCGGCTTTTGGTGCCCCGGGCGCAGGGGCCCTGCAGCACCCATTGGAGCTCCCGGCGCAGAATGGACCGCCGCTTGCGTTCCGAGGCGGCGTCCATTTCCTCCCGGCGAGCCCGGCCGTCCAGGTACGCGGAATAGCCGCCCTCGTAGACATAGAGCTTTCCGAAGCTGACCTCCAGGGTGCGGTCGGCGATCCGCTCCAGAAAATACCGGTCATGGGTCACAAGCAGAATGCCGCCGGTGAAGCGCTGCAAATAGGTTTCCAGCCAACCGATCATTTCCGCGTCCAGGTGGTTGGTGGGCTCGTCCAGCAGCAAAAGGTCGCAGGGGTGCACCAGGCAGGCGGCCAGGGCCACCCGCTTCCGCTGCCCGCCGGACAATGCCCCCATTTTCTGCCCCACGTCCGCAATGCCCAGCCGGGTGAGAATCTCCACGGCCTCATACCGGGCGATCTCCCGGGCCGTGGGGTCCAGCCCCGCCTCCACCTGCTCCATGACCGTGTTTTCCGGGTCATAGGCCGGGTCCTGAGGCAGGTAGCCCAGGCGCACATTGGGGTCATAGCTGACGCTGCCGGAATCCGGCTTTTCCTTCCCCGCCGCCAGCCGCAGGAAGGTGGACTTGCCGCAGCCGTTGACGCCGACCACGCCCACCCGGTCTCCCTGCTTCATGTAAAACGTCACATTGTCCAGGAGCGTCCGGTCCCCGTAGGTCTTGCGGACGCCCTCCATGTTCAAAAGCATAACCAAGGTCCTTTCCATGGTTTTCGGCTATTATAGCACGGTTTTACAGGAAATGCTACCGGATTTCTCTTTCAATGTCCGCAGGCAGAAAAGCAAAATGGGGCTGTCTCAAAATAGCAAAGTGCCCAAAAAGAACAATGTCATTGCGAACCAGCAAAAAACCGCCTCGCGAAAGCGAAGCGGTTTTCTTTGTGTTGGCATTACCTATCTTCCCGGCAAGTCACCCTGCAAGTATTGTCGGCGCGGACGAGCTTAACTTCTGTGTTCGGGATGGGAACAGGTGGACCCTCGTCGCAATCAA
>CAVLCF010000006.1:0-33689 GCA_963661735.1 bacterium
TTTGAGTGAACTAAGCAGATGCACATAACTATCTGCAAATCTTATTATACGAGGAGGATGTGTATGTGGCAGGTTGTTACAGATATCGGGCTGCAGGTCTTTGCCGGAACGAAGCCTCAGTGCAAGGCATATCTTAGGCAGGCCCTGGCAAAGGGATCCCCTCCGGGATTTCTGCGCATTGTCAAGCAGTAAATCGGGGGCCAGGATATGCCGGGCTTTGGCTTTTTCAGGATTGAGCATTTCTCCGGCCGGCGCGGGGTTTTGTCTCTCTTTGCCCCAGAAGGGCGGTTCGAGTCCGCCCTCCCCGATCCATACGCGCAGAGTGCAAGGGACACGCCCGGGCAGCACGGTCTGGGAGGCCGGGATCGTTGCCCGGTCTGCGCTCCAGGGGCCGCATACGCCCCAGACCTCCTAATAGTCTTGTTGGCACCCCGGAAAGACGGGGCCGCGGCGGGCGGAATCCCGCTACCAGGGGCGACCGGCCAATTTTGCGCCGGGAGAGAAATTCCATGGCACACTCCCCGCCATGTTTACCGGCCGGAAAACCGGACGCGGGCAACAAGGCCCGGCGATACTGGATGCGCTTGTGACAGCCCGGAGAGACGTCGGCACCCCCGCGGGGTTAGAAAGCGGTGGCAATGCGGAAGTCAGTTACGCATGACAGGCCGGACAGACGGCCCGCGAAAAGAAAGGGTGAAGGGCTTATGGCCGAGAGACCAAAGCCGGGGTACTACGCCGTCATACCCGCCGATGTGCGGTATGACGACCAGCTCCCGGCCAATGCCAAGCTGTTGTACGGGGAGATCTCCGCGCTGAGCAACGCGACCGGGGTATGCACCGCCCAGGATACCTATCTGGCGGCCCCCTACGGGTTTACGGACAGGACCATCCGGGGGCTGCTCAAGGCTCTGGAAACAGGCGGGTACATCCACACGGAGGTGCTCCGAGACCCCGACACCGGACAGGTGTCGGGCAGAAATATCTACCTTGCGTCGGCGTTCGCGGCGAAAATTTTGAACGACCTGCAGGCAGAAAAAAGTGCGCAGTCCAGTGGAAAAGATTTTCCAGTGGCCAGTGGAAAATCTTTTCCACTGTATATAAAGAATAATAATATACATATCCCCCCTAAGCCCCCCCAAGGGGGCGTGTGTCCCGATGATAAGCCAAAACGGCGGCGGGGTGAATACAAGGCCCAGGCCGATACTCTGCCGGACCGGTTCGAGGGGTTCTGGAAGTTCTACCGGAACATCTGCCCGGCCGGGGTGAATCCCGGGAACCGGCAGGACGCCATTAAAGCCTGGGACAAGATCGGGCCGGGCGATGATCTGGCCACGCTGATGGGCAAGGCCCTGATGCGGCAGAGCAAAAGCGAGGATTGGAAACGGGGCATCGGCGTGCCCCACGCCTCCACCTGGCTGAACAAACACATGTGGGAGGACGACTGGGGCGGGACCGCTGCCAAAGGCAGTTCGGACAGTGTCCCCCGGGAGGAGGCCGCGGAATGGGTGAACTGATGGGCTATGACGACTGGCTCCAGGCGCAAAACTGCCTGCTGGGCGCTGCCCTGATTAACCCCACGCTGGTGCCCAGGGTGATAACGGAGCTGTCGGAAGCGGATTTCTCCGGCGTCTATCTGCGGGTCTACCAGATCATGGCCAAGTTATTCCGTGAGAGCCGGGGGCCGGAGGACGTGGACCCGGTGGCCGTATCCGCAGCCCTGGGCGGGACGCCGGAAGCCCGGACGCTGGTCGGCACGCTGATGGGCTGCAGCCCGAATTTTACCGAGATCGACCGGTATATCGCAATCGTCAGGCGGTCCTCCAGGCTGTCCAGGCTGCGGGAGCTGGGGAATACACTGGCTGCGTCCGTCACGATCGATGACGCGGAGGCCACGGCGGACAGCATTGCCATGCAGCTGGTGGAGCGCCCGGCTATTAAAGGCTTTGACCCGGACGCGCTGTTTGACGCCTTTGACCGGCGGCACAAGCAGCGGGAGAAGTATCTGGAATGGGCAATCCCGGAGGTCAATCACTACGTGCGGGCCAAGCGTGGCAACCTGGTCGTCATCGGCGCGGAGCCTTCCGGCGGCAAGACCGCCTGGGCATTGCAGCAGCTGCTCAAATTCTCGGCGGACAAGCGGGTTTTGTTCGCGTCCCTTGAGACGGATGAGGACACGCTTTTCGATCGGTTTCTGGCTTTCGCGGCGGGGATCCCCATGGATGCGATGATGGACGGACTCCTGACACCGGCGCAATGGGAAATGGTGGACCGGGTCCGCGGGGCGCTGCGGCAGCGGACCTTCCGGTTCTTCCCGGCGGCGGGTCTGAGCGTGGCCGGGATCAAAGCGGCGGCCATCGCCTACCGGGCGGACATCGTCATTATCGACTATTTGCAGATCATCGCCCGGCCGGGAAACGCCAGCCGGTACGAGAAGATCACGGAAATCAGCATGGACCTGCATATCCTGGCCCAGAGCACCGGCATGATCGTCATTGCCTTGAGCCAGGTGACGAACCGGGATCCCAAAATGCAAAACGCCCCGCTGACAATCCACAGCGCCCGGGAATCCGGGCAGATCGAGGCGGACGCGGATATCATCATGATGCTGGACAAGCACGTGGAAAAGCCGCTGATTAAAAGCGGCTGCAATGCCAACCGGATCCTGCGGATCGTAAAAAACAAGCAGGGGCGGTGCTGCAATATCCCGCTGCGGTTTGACGGACGGACCCAGACCTTTTGCAAGGCCAATGTTCCAAACCCCGACTGGCAAAAGCTTCAGGATCAAAAAGCAAAGCAGGAGACGGACGATTTCGAGCAGCTGCCTATGGATACGGAGGTGCCATTTTGACATACAACGAGCTTTACAAAGCACTGCGGACGCTGGCGGTGGAGACCGGGAGTCTCCCCTGTCTGGGGTGCGGGCATGAGCACAACTGCGGGATCAGCGGGTGCGCGATCCTGCGGGCCGCGTCGGAGACCATCCGGCAGCTGCGGCATCAAAACGAGACTCTTACGGCGGCGCTCAAGGCCACCGAGAAGAAATAAAACACAAAGGGAGCGACGACTTTTGAGAGTGACGGCTATTTGCAATCTGAAAGGCGGGGTGGCCAAGTCCACCACCGTCATCAACCTGGGGGCCATCCTGGCCCGGGACTACGGCAAGCGGGTGCTGCTGATCGACGCAGACTGCCAGTGCAATACCACGGTGTTTTTCGGCGGGGATCCCGCCAAGGGCAGCATTGCCAGGGTGCTGCGGGAAGCCTCCGGCGACAAGGACCCGGGTGTTTACGCGGCCCAGCAGATCCAGCCCACGGCCACGGAGGATATTGACCTGCTGGCAGCGGATGACAGCCTGATGGATCTGGATCTGACCAAGGCGGAAAACGGGACGGCAGACGCGGCGGTGCTCAAAAAGCTGGTCTGGACGGTACGGGACATGTACGACGTGGTCCTGATCGACTGCCCGCCGGCCTTCAACGCGGCTTCGGCCGCGGCCCTGATCGCGGCGGACGATGTGGTCCTGCCCATCAAAATGGACGCTTTTACCCTGCAAGGCATGGGCAACATGATGCGGCAGATCAGCAACATGCGGCAGCTCAACCCAAAACTGCAGGTAGCCGGAGTGCTGCCTACCATGTGGTACAAGGATGACCTGATGGCGGACAGCGAGGCCCAGCTGAAAAAGGCGGGGCTGCGGATCTATCCGCACATCCGGTACAGTCGACCGGTGGACAAGATGACATTCACACAGCAGCCGTTGTGTGTGTCCAGTCCCCGGAGCGGGGCCGGGAAGGATTACCGCCTGTTCGCGGCGGCGTATGTGGAGGAGGGTAAGAGCTATGGCCTTTAATCTGGGCGATGTCCTCAAAAATGTGTCCAATTCGGGCACCGGGCGGGAGCAGATCACCTACCTGCCCATTGATAATCTGGACAGTGACGCCGGGAATTTTTACGAGCTGCGGGACATTGATGCCCTGGCAGACAACATCAGCGTGGCCGGTTTGCAGCAGCCCATCCGGGTGCGGGTGGGTCAGGAGCCGGGGCGCTACACCATCGTCTCTGGCCACCGTCGGGTGGCCGCCTGCCGGAAGCTGGCGGAGGAAAACCCGGAGGCCTGGCAGGAAGTCCCCTGCATCATCGAGACGGACAGCTCCTCCCCTGCTCTGCAGCAGCTCCGGCTGATCTACGCCAACGCCAACACCCGGCAGCTGACCTCGGCCGAAATGAGCGAGCAGGCCCAGCAGGTGGAAAAGCTGCTGTATGAGCTCAAAGAGGAGGGCTATGAGTTCCCGGGCCGGATGCGGGACCATGTGGCCGAGGCCGTAGGGGCCAGCAAGACCAAGCTGGCCAGGCTTAAGGTGATCCGGGATAAGCTTATCCCGGAATGGACTGCGTTTTGGAAAAACAACAAGCTGCCGGAATCCACGGCGTATGTCCTGGCACAAGCGGATCCGGAGTACCAACGGCGGATCCTGGACAACGAGGTGCGTGTCTATGGGGGTTACGACTTTCCCATCCCGGGGCTGCCAACGGTGGAAAACCGTCTGAAAGAAATGGCGAAGTCTGACAAGCTGGTTTCCGGACTTGGCTGTCCCATCCGGTCAAAATCAAAATGCCTGCATCGTGCGCCCCGGCTCCAGCGGGCGGCACATTGCGGTACTTATGACGCGCTTTTCTGCGCCGGATGCTGCCGGAAATGCTCCGATTTGGCCTACTGTACTTTTTCCTGCGAGCTGGCCGGGGACCTGAAGAAGGAGCTTCGCGGCAAGATCACAGCCAAGAATGCCGCGAAGAAAGCCGCCGAAAAGGCAGCGGAAAAGGATCGGGTTGCCGCAGCGAAAGCCTTGCTGATAAAATCCTACGGCAGGGTCCGGACCCTGCGGGAGGACAGAAACATTCCGCGGACGGTTTTTCTCAAGGCATCTACCGGGTACATGTTTAATCGGGACTCCGAGCGACTGGAAAAATTGGAGCATGGACAGGCAATGGGGAATGACCGTATGCCGGGTGGCATATGGGCCGATGAAGCCCAGCGGCTGGTTGCCACGGCGGATTTGCTGGGATGCAGCGTGGACTACCTGCTGGGGCGAGATGTACCGGAAGCTGTAGCATCAGACGGGATATGGCACGCCGGAGAACCCCAAAAGACTGGCGACTATATCGTGATCTACGATTTTGACCATGACAGCAAAGCGATGGTCGATAAAATGCATTGGGATAAATACGATCGGTTATGGACGCTTTGTCGCGCGTCGCTACCGGATGGGGTCACGGTACGTCTTTGGACGGAGGTGCCGGAGGTGACTGACGATGTATAGAGTCGGGTTGGTTTTTATCATCTGGTTTGTTGTTAGGATTGTCGCCGTGCTGCTGAATGCCAGGAGGTAACTAGCATGGTTAAAGCGTTTCTCGCCGGGATGGCTGTGGCTGCCCTGATATTCGGGGCTGTGCTGGTGATCCTTGGGCGTCACGATGACGACTACTTTTTTGAGGACTACGGAGGGCCGTGGGATGAAAAATGATGGGGATACGTGGTGGACCAATTCTCTGCCCTATCGGATCGTCAGTCCCGGCGGGGCTGTGCTGCTCCAGGCTCCGATTGCTCTGCGGCATCCGCCGCGGGTAGAGCGGGCGCTGCTGGATCAGGGGTGCTCCATCTGGATCAATGGCAAACGGCTGACGCGGAAGGAGTTGACGCAGCGTGGGCAGGAAGACAAGATGCAGGGTGTGCCACGCCCGGGGCGCTGAGATCGGCGCGGATGGCCGATGCTGCGGATGCCGGATGGCGCTCTGGGCCACAGAGCGGGGTATCCGGTACGGCTCCCTGATGGGGCAGCTCCATGCCGAGGGTATAGACCCGGAGACGGTGGAGGTCCCGGACCTTCCACCGATCCGGGATATCCGGAAACACTGGAGGTGACGGGATGGAGCAGCGGTGCCGGATCTGCGGAGTCCCAAGCCAGACGGATCGCCAAGGGCGATGCCGCCTGTGCCGGGAAGCCAAGGCCGCCTATGACGCCGGGCTCAGCTATGGGCGGTACAAGAGTGTGCTATATATGCGGTACGGCGACCAGCCGGAGTTACCGCCGGACTTTTACCGGGAGTGCCCGGTTTGCCATCGGGTATTTTTACCCAGACGAAAAAACCAAATCTATGACGTGCCTGCCTGCGGTCAGATCGTAGCGGCACGAAAATATCGACACAAGCAGCGCGCAGGCCACGAGGGGGCTCCGGCGGACATGCAGGAGGATCAACATGGCGCAGACGCTGCGTATCAAGACAGCTGGCGGACTGACTAAAATGAGTCTATCGCCCAGGATCAAAAAAACGGACGGCTTTCAGAGCCGCCGGGAAAAGAAACGCATCTCCTCGGCGGCACAGAAATACATCAATTCCAAGGCGCAGCACGATCAGCTGGAATTCCTGCTGGCGGCCAATGTCAAGCCCGGCGATTGGTTTCTCACGCTGACCTATGACGACACGCACCTGCCGGACTGCTGGGACCGGGCGAACAAACGGACCCAGTGGTTCTGCCGGAAGCTGCGGGAGAGCCGGCCGGAACAGGCGACCATGTATTTTTACAACATCGAGAGGGCGCACTGGTCCGAGGACCCCGAGTGCTGCCATCGATGGCACCATCACATGGTGGTCTCCGGAGATATTCCGATGGAGACGCTGCGGGCGCTCTGGGGCAACGGCCACGTTGACGGCCATCCCATTGTCCTGGATGCCGACCACACTTATGGCAGCCTGGCCACATACCTGCTCAAGGAAGCCAACGAGTTCCCGGGCAAGCGGGGCTGGCGCAGCTCCAAGGGGCTGGCCAAGCCGGAGGTTGACTGCATCGTAGTGGACGACAACTATACGCTCCAGGCGCCGGAATGCGAGAGCGTCATGGTCCTGGACAATCCCGGACCGCAGGTCACGGTCTATGGCAAATTCCAACGACTTAAGTTTCAGGCCCTTGACGGATATGACGGTGGTGTGCTATCCTCAAGACATGCCGGGCGCGGAAAGACGCCCAGGCACGGGGCTGCAGCGTACGGTACTCACTGAGCGCTGGCTCTCTTATATCTTTTACCTTGAGTTGTTTATATTATTTTCTCGGAGGTGCGAAAACGTCATATGATTAACAGCGAGATCTGTGGTACAATGTTAGCAGTCAAGGACGGGTATCTGCGATGTCCGTACTGCGGGGCAGGTAAGCTGCAGCGGATAAGACCAGAGACCAGGGCGCAGCAGCTCCAGGTTTACTGCCGGAAATGCAAGCGGGAGCTGATCGTCAATATCTCCCAGGGCCAGTGCTTCCAGAGCCAGTGCCGATGATCCAATTGGATCGTCGCGCATTGGCTCTTTTTGTTTGGCTTATGGGCTTTGATTACAGCAGCAGCAACCGCAGATGGCAGCGGCTGCGTAAGCGGATCCTGGCGCGGGACGGATACATGTGCCGGGAGGCCGCGAGGTATGGCAGGCTGGTCCCTGCCGATGTCGTGCATCACATCTGGCCGGCGGAAGATTACCCGCAGTATGCCTACTGCGCCTGGAATCTTATCAGCCTGAGCCGCGAGGCGCACAACGCCATGCACGACCGGGTCACTGATGCGCTGACGCCGCTTGGCATTGGCTGGAAAAATCGGACCCCCCCACCCCAAAATCCGTGAATCGGGGGTCCTTACAGCTGGCGAGGGGGACTTCGCGCACACACGGCGGGAAAATTTTCCCGAAAATTTCCCGGTCCGGCCCGTATATAGACTCGCGCACGGGCCGCGCCCGCAACCTCGCGGGTCGCGATCGCGGACACGTCCCACGGAAGGAGGCCGCCCATGGCAAAAGAAACCCAATACCGCCGGCAGCTGGAAGCTTTGGGCATTTACGACCCGGCTTTTGACGGTGCGATCCACACCCTGTGCATCCAGGAGCGGGAACTGTCCCGGGCCATGAAAGCCTGGAAAGCCACGGCGGACAAAAACGCCGCGCCATCCATCACCGACCCGCTCTACGCGGAGATCTCCAAGCTCCGCCGTGACATTTTGGCCCGTCAGGACGCGCTGGGCCTGACACCCAAGGGCCTGCAGCGCCTGCGCCGGCAGCAGCCCCAGGTTTCGGAGGCTTCCCCGCCCCCGGCCTCCGGCAATCCGGCGCTGACGCAGCTGCTCAACAACATCCGAGGTAGGCACAATGGCGGCACCCCATGAGCAGATCGTTCTGGACTACGCCAACCGGACGGCGGAATCCCCCACGGCGTGCCTGGACGTCCAGGCAGCCTGCCGCCGGTATCTGAATGACCTGGTGTGTCCAACTTGGACACATCGTACCGATATGGCCGAGGGCATTATCGAGATCATCCAGACGCTTTTCTGTCACCAGCAAGGCGAAAACCTGCTGGGCCGCCCCATCCGGGGTGCGCCGCTGTACCTGGAGCCCTTCCAGCTTTTTGTGATCTACAACATCTGCGGTTTCTTCGCCCCCGGCACGGATATCCGCCGCTACCAGGAGGCCCTGCTGATGCTGGCCCGCAAAAACGGCAAGACGCCCTTCGCCACGGCCTTGATCTGGGCGCTGGGCCTCTGGTACTCCAGCTCTTACAGCAAGATCAAGACCGTGGCCGGGTCCCTCAAGCAGAACATGGAGGGCTTTGGCTTTTTGAGCTACAACCTGCATCGCTTAGGGCTGACCGTCAACGAGGACCCCATCCACGGTCTCCGGGTGCTGGACAGCTCCCTAGGCCACAGCTTTTCCGGGGCGGTCTGGGACGGTCAGATATCCTTCGAGGCCCTGGCCTACAAACCGGATATCTTTGACGCCTTTAACGCCAACATTGTCCACCTGGATGAGCTGGAGTTGTACCGCAACGCCATCCCCTACGGCCGGCTGAAAGATGCCACCAAGGCCTACTCCAACAAGCTGATCCTGGCAACCACCACCGCAGGCGACGACGGTACCGGCTTCTGTGCCCAGCGCGTGGCCTACTGCTCCAAGATCGTCCGGGGCGAGCTGACCGGCGCGGACGCCGACCGTATCTTTGCTTTCATCGCCCGCGCCGACCCGGACCCGGAAACCACGGAAGTGGACTACATGGACCCCGCCAACTGGCAGAAAGCCAATCCCAACTGGGGCGTGACCATCCGGCCCAGCGATATGGAGGCCTCGGCCCTGCAAGCCCAGAACGACCCCCAGATGCGCAAGGAGTTCTTGACCCGGAGCCTCAACGTATTCGTTGCCTCCTTCCGGGCCTGGTTTGACCTGGACGAATTTGTTCGCAGCGATGGCCACTATAATTGGAGCCAGCAGCAGCTGGCCCGGATGGTCAAGGCCTGGTACGGCGGCGCGGATCTGAGCAAACTCCACGATCTGACTGCCGCCTGCCTGGCCGGCGAGATCCCCGCAACCGCTGCCGTCTTTAACGGCAACAGGCCGGTGGAGGATGTGCTGGTCCTGATCCCCCATTGCTGGTTCCCGGTGACGGCTGCCGCCGAAAAGGCGGACAAGGACCAGATCCCACTGTTTGGGTGGAAGGACGACGGCTGGCTGGATATGCCCAACGAACCATCCATGGACCCCACGGAGCCGGTCAAGCAGTTTGAAAAATGGCGCAGCGCCGGATTTAACATCAAAAAGGTCGGTCACGACCGGAAATTCGCCCGGCCTTACTACACGGCCATGAAGAAAGCCAAGTTTTCCGTTGCCGACCAGCCCCAGCTTGCCGTGGTCAAGTCCGAGGGCCTGCGCTATATCGAGCACAAGGCAAAGATCGGATGCCTGTACTACTGCCACGCGGAGCCGTTTGCCTACTGCGTCCAAAACGTCAGGGGTCAGGAAAAGACGGACGACGTGGTCGTCTATGACAAGATCAACCCACAGAGCCGCATTGACGTCTTTGACGCTGCCGTATTTGCCACCATCCGGATGCTGATCGACACGGAAAAGAGTTCCACGGCGGCCAAGTGGTTTGACAGCCTCAGCAACAAAGGAGATTAACACATGGCATTTTTTAAGCGGCGGGACAAGCCCGTCAAACAGACGCCCCTGCTGGGGCTGTATCTCTCCGGCAGCGGCGAGCTGCCCACCGGGTATTCTCGGCTGATTGACGCGCCGGAGGTCAGCGACTGCATTAACCGGATCGCGGCAATCCTCAGCTCCGCGACTATTTACCTCCGCAGGAACACCGCCGAGGGCGACAAGCGGGTCATGGACAAACTGTCCCGCATGGTAGACATCAACCCCATGCCCGGCATCGGCAACCGTGCCCTGCTGATCGACTGGATCGTATCAACGATGCTGGGCGATGGAGACGGAAACGCCTTTGTCTACCCAAGGCTGGAGGACGGCGAATTTGTGGCGCTGGACCCCATGCCCGGCGCGGCCCCCGTTCAGAAGGACGATACCTACGTTGTCAATTGGAAGGGCAACCCCTACGACCCCACGGAAGTGCTGCACTTCCGGCTCCACTCGGATCCCATCGCCCCTTGGCGGGGCCGCGGCATCCGGATCCCGGGCGAACGGCTGGCGCAGTCCATCGCCAACACCAACGCCCTGAAAGACAATTTGTCTAAGCCGGATTACCGTCCGCCTATGGCCATCATTGTCAACGCGGATACGGACCTGTCAGACAAGGACACCCGGGACAATTTCCGTAAGCAGTACCTGTCCGACGACCCCGGTGAGCCTTGGATCCTGCCGGATGGCCTGATTGACATCAAGACATGGAGTCCCATGTCCCTGGTGGATATGGCCGTCAAAGATACGGTAGAACTGGACAAAAAGAGCGTGTGCTCCCTGCTGGGCTGCCCGCCCTACATGCTGGGCCTGGAATCCTACAGTCAGGCGGCCCATAACAATTTTGTCCGCACGACCATCAACCATATCGCCACCGTCATTGAGCAGACCCTGACCCTTGGTCTGCTTGCCGACCGGCCGGATGAGTATTTTAGTTTTAATCGCCGCCGGCTCTACGATTACGACCTCAAAACTCTGATCGACATAGACAACTCCATGGCCGACCGGGGATATCTTAACGGCGATGAGGTCCGCGAGGACGCATTCCGGGACCCCGCGGGGCTGACAGAGTACAAAGTCCTGGAAAATTACATCCCCTACGACATGTCCGGGGCCCAAAAAAAGCTGAAAGGAGGCGGAGACAACGGCGAAACAGTATAGATCTCAAAAGTCCGCGTTCGCGGACCCGACCGCGGAGGGTGGAGAGCCGCATATCTCCGGCTATTTTGTCGTTTTCGGCCAGCCGTATTACGTCTGGGACGACATGGAAGAGGTTATCGACCCCCACGCCTTTGACGGCTGCGACATGTCCGACGTGCGGGCGCTTTACAATCACGATGAACGCCTGGTCTTGGGCAGATCCAGTCAGACCGCCAACACGCTGACGTTTTCTGTCGATTCCACCGGCCTTTTTGGTGACATCCTGGTCAATCCAGACGACCCGGACGCCATGGCCGCCCGGGCCCGCGTCC
Organism: bacterium; assembly: GCA_963661735.1. GTDB lineage: Bacteria > Bacillota > Clostridia > Oscillospirales > Oscillospiraceae > Faecousia. The sequence goes on from CAVLCF010000006.1 coordinate 11,469, forward strand.
TGCGGGGCGATGTGGACCAGGCGCCCTTTGGATTTGAAGAAAACGATGTCGAGTATGTAGATCTTCCGGACGGCCGCGTCCGCCGGATAATCCGAGGTATCGCCAAGCTCTACGAGATCAGCGTCTGTACCTTCCCGGCTTACGAGCAGACCAGCGTAGCCGCCCGCTCCGGCGATTCCGCCGCCCTGCGCCGGGAGATCATCAATCACAAAAAATCCAATTTGAGGAGGAAATTAAAACACCATGGCAACTAAACCCAACACCAACGTGCTCATGCTCAGGAAAAAGCGGTCCCTGACCGCCAAGAAACTCACCGAAGCGCGAGCGAGAGCCAAGAAGCTCCGCGCCGATGAAGAGGCGCTGGCTCAGGCGCTGGAGAATGTCCAGGATGAGATCCCCGCCGATCTGGAGCAGCAGATCCAGGAAGTCACCGACGCGCAGACCGAGGTCAACGACCAGATCGGTACGCTTGTGGATGAGCTGTCTAACCTGGACGACCAGCTTGCGGCGGTCGATGACGCTCTGGGTGAGCCATCCCCCGAAGAGGACCCCGCACCCGATCCTACCCGTGCCGCCCGCGGCGGCCGCAGCAGCCGGACCGCAGCTCCGGCCGGGGGCCGATTTACCTGCCGCAGCCGCTGCTTTACCAGCCGCAGCCAGCGGGACGCGTTTTACGCAAACCCTGACGTCCACGGTTTCCTGGATCGGATCCGGACTATGGGCTCCATTGCCAGCATGTCCCGCCGTGCCGTCACGGGCGCGGACCTGACCATCCCCGAGCAGATCCTGGACGTGCTCCGCGATAATCTCAACGAGTACTCCAAGCTGATCACCAAGGTCCGCATGCGGCAGGTCAAGGGCAATGCCCGGCAGCACATCATCGGCAAGATGCCCGAGGGTATCTGGATGGAGATGGCCGGCGCGCTGAACGACCTGGAATTCCGGATCACGGACATTGAGACCGACGGCTACAAGGTTGGCGGCTTTATCCCCATCGACAATTACATGCTCAAGGATTCCGACATCGCCCTGGGTGAGGAGATCCTCTATGCCCTGGGCCAGGCCATCGGCTACGCCCTGGATAAGGCCATCGTCTACGGCCTGGGGCCCAACAGTAAGATGCCCGTTGGCATCGTCACCCGTCTGGCCCAAACGGAACAGCCCGGCTACTGGCTTAACACCATGGGCGACTGGACCGATCTCCACAGCTCCCACATTCTGACTCTGGACCTGGCCTCCAAGTCCGGCACCGATTTCTTTATGCCCTTCCTTCAGGCGGCGGCCAAGGCGGAGCCCACCTATACCACGGACGGCAAGCTCTGGCTCTGCAATGACGCGACCCGTCAGGATCTGTTGATCCGCTCCCTGGCCTACAACTCCGCCGCGGCGCTGATGGCCGGCATGGACAACACCATGCCCATCATCGGCGGCGAGATCATCACCCTGGAGTTTATCCCCGACCATCAGGTTATCGGCGGCTTCGGCGGCGAGTATCTGCTGGTTGAGCGCGAGGGCGGCACCTTTGCCAGCTCCGATATCCCCCTGTTCGTCCAGGACAAGACGGTCTTTAAAGGTACTGCCCGCTATGACGGCCAGCCCATTTCCGGCGAGGGCTTTGTCGCCATCTCCTATGACAATGTGGCCCCCACCACGTCCATGGAGTTTGCTCCCAACTACGCGGGCACACCCCTTAACGCTCTGGTCGTTACCTCCGCCAAGGGCGGCGCGGCCAACAAGACAACCCTGACGGTCTCCGGCACCAAGTCTACCGGCAACGCCCTGTACGCTACGGTCGGCGCGCCCGTCTCCGTCAAGGCCGGTCAGACGCCCGACTCCACCTTTGTCAAGTTTGCTTCCGGCGGCACCATCGACGCCGCCAGCGGCGTGGGCATTACGGTGGTCGAGGTTGACGCCAAAGGCAAGATCATTTCTGCCGGTTACTTGGCGTCCGCTGTTACCGGCGCGTAAGCTATCCGCCCCCGGCCCAAACCGGGGGCATTTTGAAAGGAGTATACTATGGGTCGTTATAAAATGCCGCTTGGCATGCGCAAAAGTTATTTTTATCCCATCAAGACCACGCCCGAAAACGCACACCCCATCTACGACACGCCCGTTGATATGGGCTCTGCCGTCAAGGGGTATCTGTCCATCACGACCGCCTCCGGCGAGATCGTAGGCGACGATCAGATCCTGTACAGCGCCGAGCAGTTTGTTTCCGCCCAGCTGGACGCGGAAACAAACCTGAGCGATCTGGAGATCAACGCCAAAATCTTTGGCCACAGCTTTGTCGAGGCGTCCGGCGAGGAGTCCGGCAAGGACGACGTTCCTGTTTCCGGCGGCTACGGATTTATCGAGCCGATCCTCAAGGAGGACAAGACCACCGTATTCCGGGCCACCGCCCTCTATCACTGTACGGCGATGCCCAGCAGCGAGAAGCAGGAGGCGGATACCCGCAAGCCCAGCGAATTTAGCCCCAAGACCAACGCCGTCTCCTACAAGGTCCTGCCGGACAACTCCGGCTCCTGGCGGAACCGTCAGGACTTTGACACCCTGGCCGCGGCGGAAGCCAACCTGAAAAAGGTATTTGGAGTGTCCGACTGATGGCGGCGGCGAAGGATACCCTGCTTGCCGATCTCGGATTGATCGGGGATATCCCGGCCGACGTCAGCGCCTACCTGGACACGCTGCTGGAGCAGGCGTCCAGCGATCTGGCGGACGCTGGACTGCTGCTGATCGGCGGCGAGCCTAAGGATGAGTTTCTGACGGCGGCATACGCCGCCTGGCTCTACCGGTCCCGGGTTTCCGGGGCCGGAAAACCGGAACGTCTGACCCGGATGATGAATACCCGGGCAGTCTCCCAGAAGACAGGAGGGATCGTATGATCTACGACACCGAAATCAAAATCCTGTATCTGCCGAAGCCCCTGACCGTTCCCACTGCCGGCTCCCTGGTGCGGAAGATCTCCGCCATGTGCGCCCGGAAAACGGTCTACGCCAAGCGGTACTGGGACGCCGTGTCCAACGACCGGCGGGTCGACGAATATGTGGAGCTGCCCATGCTCCGCAACGTGACCGGCGGCGACTACGCCCGCCTGTTGGGGCACACCTACCGGGTGGAGCAGGCCCAGTTTGGCCAGGATGAGGACGGTCTCCCCGTTACCTGGCTCAGCCTGATGAGGATGGAGGACCGTTATGACGATTTCTGAGTTTTCCGCGGCGCTGAAGTCCGCAAATCTGTCCGTGTACACGCCGGTCGTGCCGGCCGGGGCAATCAACTGTCTGGCCTGGCACATCTACGGGGCGATCCCCTCCATCGGCGATAATGGCAACGTCCTTAACGCGCCCCAGGTACAGATCGACATCCTCACGGACGACGCCCACGAGCTGCTGATTGACGACGTATCCTCCGTGCTCTGGACGCTGGACCTCCCCTACTCCATCCAGTCCGACGGCTACAATCCTGATTACGGCTGCCGCCGGACCATCCTGCAGCTGGTGGTGATCTGATGGCTAAGTTTGTCAGCTACGCCATGGACGATCTGCAGATCCCGTTTGAGCAAATGTCCCGGCTCACTGCCGCCGACCTGCTGGACATCCTCCGCCCCGGCGCGGAGCTGATGCGGCAGGCTATTGTGGACAAGATCACATCCACCTTCACCCAGCGTTCCGGCTCCCTGGCCGGGAGCTGGGTACTCACGGAATCCTCGGCCGGCGGAAGCGCTGAAATTACCATTGAGCCGCTGGGCGTCCATCCTGCAAATGGAAAGGGGCTCCGGAAGAAAAAACGGAAAAAGTCCGGCGGCTACGCCAATGCAGTCGTTGCCTATGCCCTGGAATACGGGACCCCCCGGATTGATGCCCGGCATTACATCCAACACACCACAGAGGAAAAAGCCGAGGAAGTCACGGCAGCCATGCAGGACGCCATGAACAAAAAAATTGAACAACTGGGGTTGTGAAAATGAAACGAATTGAATTTGAATTTAACGGCCGTATCTATTTCCTGGCATTTACGGCCGAGGCACTGTTTACGGTGTACGACCATTTTGGCTACACCACCGACATCCTGACAACTACCGGATGCCTGGAGCCCACAGCCGAGGGCTACAAAAACCTGTGCTGGCTGGCCGCTCTGATGGCGGCCCAGGGTGAGCTCCAGCGCCGCCGGATGGGCTACTCCGATCAGGCAATGCTGGAGACTGAGGATCTCCGGGTCAACCTGCCGCCCACTAGAGCCGCGGCCCTGCAGGAGGCGGTCATGGCCGCACTGCAGGAGGGCTTCCGCCGGGAAACCGAGCCAGATGAGGACCGTGAGGTCAATCTTGTACTCCAAGCGCGAGACGAAGCCGAAAAAAAAGCAGACTATACTGGACGCAGCGGATATCTTGCTGCAGCAGCTTACCTCTGCCATTACCAGCCTGCTGACGCCCTCCTCCTTACCCCAGGACAGTGGGCAGACATCCAGCAGCTCTTAACACCGGCAAAGGAGGAAACCGACGATGGCCGTCCGTGAGATAGGCGCGAAGCTTGTGCTGGGAGGCGAGGCGGAATTTAACGCCGCTATGAAAAGCGTCAACTCCAACCTAAAAACGCTAAAAAGCGACATGAACGCTTGTACCGTAGAGTTTGACAGCAACGCAAGCTCATCCCAGGCCCTTGCTGCCAAACAGCGGATATTGGATGAGGTCGCGGCCCAGCACGGCGCAAAGGTCGATGCCCTGCGAAATCGTTACGAGCATCTGGTCACGACCCAAGGTGCGGAATCCGCCGCGGCGGACAAAGCCAAACAAGCCCTGAACGCTGCTATTGTTGCCCAGCTTAACGCCGTGAAGGCTGCCGACAAAAACCGGGAAGCGCTGGCAACCGCAACGAAAGAAGAAAGCCGCTTTGCCAAGGCATCCGAAGTCGCAGGCCGTGCGGCAGGCGTTGCGGCGAAGGGGCTGGAAGGGCTGGCGAAGGTCGGAGGGAAGGTTGTCCTTACTACGGCCCGGAAATCTGTGGAAGGGCTGGGCGCTGCCACCAAGGCCCTGGGCTCCAGCATCGCAGCCATGGCAAAGGGCACGGCTGTCGCAACTACCGCCCTGGCCGGTGCCGGTGTCGCTGCGCTGGGCCTCATGACCTCCTACGCCAAGGAGGCCGCCGAGTCCGCCAAAGCCGCGAAGGAGGCAGGCGATAAGCTTACTCCCACGCAGCAGACCTGGCTGGAATTTTCTAAACAGCTGGATACCTTGGACGCCTCCGCGGCATCCGCCAAGGCGGTTCTTGGATCCGTGCTGCTGCCGGTGCTGTCGGATATGTCCACGGTGGGCGCCGAGTACCTGCAGGGCTTTGCCTCCGAGATGGAGGCAGCCGCCGGCGACACGAAAAAGCAGGGGCAGATCATTACCGACTACGTAGGCAAGGGCGCGCAGCTCATCAAGGACAAGCTCCCCGAGTACGCAGCCACAGGAAAAGCCCTCCTGCAGGGCCTCGGCGAGGGATTGGCCGAGAACGGCCCGGAGATACTGGACATCGGTATCGATCTGGTTATGGATCTGCTGGACGGTCTGATCTCCGCCGCACCCCAAGTAGGCGACGCTGCCGTTGCCATTGCAGGCAAGCTGCTGGACGCTCTGACCGAACGTGGTCCGGATATACTGTCCGGTGGCATGGATATGGTAATCAAGCTGGTATCCGGTCTCGCCCAGGCCGCACCACAGATCATCCCACAGGCCATCAACCTGGTGACTACCCTGCTGACCACGCTGCTGGAGCACGCGCCGGACCTACTGCTTGCCGGCCTGGAGCTGATCCTCGGCATCATATCCGGCCTGTCCGAGGGCCTTGGCAATATCAAGGCGTCCGCCGGCGAGATCATACAGACCGTCAAGGACGCGTTTGCCGAGAAATCCGCGGAAATCCTAGACGCTGGCAGGCAGATCGTCAGCGGCATCTGGGCGGGCATTTCCGCCGGCAAGGACTGGATCTTCGAGAAAATATCCGGCTGGGTCTCGGACGTAGTCCAGTTTATCAAGGATAAACTGGGCATTGCCTCGCCATCAAAAGTCATGGCCGCCGAGGTCGGCGTCTGGATGCCCCGTGGCATCTGGGCGGGCTTTGAGCAGGAGATGCCTGCCGTCAACCGCATGATTGCGGGCAGCATTAACACCACCTTTGGCCTGCCGGCTGTCCGCACCGGCCGCGCGGTTTCCGGGTCCGGCGGTTACGCCGTTGGCGGGAAACCAACGGTCATCCTTAATTTTTACGCCAAGGAGATCACCCAGGCGGATGTCTCTATGATCGTGGACACCGTAAACCGGGAACTGGGAGGTGCCATGGCTTGAGACGGTTTTATTTCCAAAATTCCGCTGGGGAACGTTTTGACCTCAATGGGGCACGGGGGGTATACCTCTCCGGGCCCAAGGGCCTGGGCGTGACGCTCTCGCCGGTGTTTGTGGACCTGCAGCATGGCTTTTTCGAGCCGGTGGCCGACGCGGCGGAACCGCAGACCACCGTCACAGGGACGCTGATCTTTGTAGGTGCGACGCCATACCAGACCTACCGGCAGCTGCTGCAATGGCTGGGCACGGAGATTACGCTTTGCTACGTTCCCACACCGGGCACAGAGTTTTATCGGGATCTCGCCGTCAACTACGTCCAAAAGGGCGAGCTGACGGAGCTGGGGTGGCTGGAATGCCCCAGCAGCTTTTTTGCCACGGGCCCCTGGTACGTGGGCGACGTCAGTACTCTGCGGATCGGCTCGGACATCGGCGACGGCACGCCCAAGCAGTATGACTACGCCTATATGGATGACCTGCGCTACGGCTCCGACGCGGCCTACGCGCTGTCCGGGACGATCTACAACCGCGGGCAGCTGCCCGGCGTTGTGGACCTGGTCTATACCGGGGCCATCGTCAATCCCCGCATCCGCCTCATTGGCGCGGTCTCCGGCCGGGTGTACGGCCTGTGCTCCGCCGAGGCGTCGCTAATTGACACCGACACGCTGCATTACACCAACGACTATCGGTCCGCAACATTGCAGCGGATCCCGGCCAACGGCGTGACCGAGGACCTGCTTAACAGCCTGGACCTGTCCACGGATCCATTTTCCCGGCTGCCGGTGTCGGAGCCGGTTGTTATCGAGCTGGTATCGGACACGGCCCTCACGGGGCAGGCAAGCGTCCGGGTGTACTCTTATTGGAGGACAGTGTAATGGATCTATACCTCAAATCCTTCGCCACCTTCCGGACGCTTGCCCGGTACACGGCCCTCAGCTGGGCGCTGGTTACGGACTCCCTGGATTACGAGACCAGCACCGTCACCATCTCCGGCACAGACCTGGGCATCGACCAGGCCGGGAACTGGGCCGTCATTAACGACCTGATCTATGGCATCCTGACCGTCAAGCCGCAGACCGATCGGACGCTGCTGACGCTGGTCTCCCCTCTGGATCTGATTTCCCGGCGGCTCTACCCGCCGGAACAATCCGAGGGACAGACGGTGGGCGGCTTTCTGGCTGACGCAGTTACAGACAACTACATTGAGGCAACGGACACGGTCTATGCCATCCCCTACATCGTTGTGTCCAACTTGGACACAACGTCCTACGTCCCCCCGGAGGTTGACAACACCGGCTGTTACGCGCTGGCGGACTATGCCCGTCTTATGCGCAAGACCTACGGCGTGACCATGCGCTGGACCTTTGACCGGGAGAATATCTATTTGTCTATCAGCCTGCCCGCCAAGCAGCAGCACAACGTGCTCTTTGACGGGGGCATTGCCCAGCTGATGCAGGCGGACTTTTCCAGCAGCGGCACGGCCAAGATCACGGCCGTGCTCTACGTGGATACGGGCGAGGTGGACGAGAACGGAGAGAAGATCCAGCAGCGCACGACATCCGACTGGTACCTGGGCGAGGACGGCGAGGTCTACGCCTCTCCCCCCGCCCGCCGGGCCTCGGGAAACTGGAGCGTCCTGGCGGTCAATGACAAGACGCCCATCCGGGACCAGGTCGCCGCATCCTTTGCCAAAAACAAGTCCAACCACAAAATTGAGTTTTGGAGCGGCCGGGCCTACGCCGTAGGCGACGACGCCACTTTCCGGGTGTACGGGCAGGTTCTTCGGTCTGCCATCTCCTATGCCCGGGTGACGTCCGAGGACAGCCGCACCTATTACAAGTCCGGCGAGCTGGCAGTGACAGCCGCCGAGAAATTGAAAGCGAGGTAATACCATGGCAGATTTTTCCGGCGTGACCTTTGCTAAACAAAACGTTACGCCCGCGGACGACGGTCTGATCCGCCGTGCGCTGCTCAGCGACGGCGTCCTGACCGGCTGCAATTTTAGTTACTCCGGCTATACCCTGACTATGGGCTCCGGCGTCCTGATCGCCTGCGGCCGTCAGATCCGGCACCCCAGCGCCCAAAACTGGGCTGTGGTCGGCGCGAAGTCCGGCTATGCCCGGCTGGTGCTGGACATCGACCTGACCAAGTCCAGCACGAAGGATCTTTTTGAGCAGGTCTCCACGTTGCTAGAATACGCGACAGCCGAAAACGGATTTACGGATCTGACCCAGGAGGACATCAATGTTGCCGGCTCCCGGTATCAGATTGTCCTTTGCGTGGTGTCCCTGGGAGACGCCGGCATTACCGGCATCGTGTCCCAGCTGGACGCGGCGGAAGGGGGTGGCGGCGGTCTTGCGTACAGTGTAGTCAGCAGCCTCTCGGAGCCAAAAAAAAAGAGGGATTGATCTGGGTTAAATCCGCAGTGAAAGCAACGCACGTCCAATGGGATAATGGTGTATGGGATGAGGCCCCCGTTGGATGGGTCGACATTGAGGGGATACTCGGCGGGGAAAATCCGTCCTCGACCAGTAAAACCATTCTGGTTTTTGATACGACACAGTCATCAATCTCCCACGCGATGAAAATCATTCCGACACTTTGCCGCCAGGTGCAGGGGGATGTCGGGAACTGGGTGAATTTGGACGCCTACGTATGCCATGATAATACATGGGTACAGTTTTCCAGCGAGTGGAACGGCGAACTGTTTGACAACGGCGAACAGTACACGGCTGTAACCGGCGGCTGGGTTGGAAATAGTAATACGGAAATAGGAACTACCCTGAAACTCAAGGTTGCAAATTCCAGACCAATTGTATCAACAAATAAAGCTATCGATCTTTCTCAATACACTAAATTACACTGTATAGCAGATACGGCCTTTGGAAAATTTGGTGTCACAGGCATAAAAAGTGTAGCTGATGAAGAACCAGATTGGGCCGCATCTGCCAGCATAGGGACAAGCGATACTGTCTTGGATATATCGTCTATCCAGTCAGGTTATATCCAGTGCTTTGCGGTGGCCAGCTGGAGTGTAACAGTTAATATCAGCAAGATCTGGCTGGAATGAGGTGAAAACCATGAAAATCTACATTGACAGCGAATTCAAGTGCCACGCTGCGCCCGGGGAGGGCCTGACGGCGGTGGAGACGGCCTTCTTTGACGGGAAAGCACCGGGGGTTGTCGAGGGCTATCGCTATATCCCTGTTGGGCAGAGCTGGACACGCTCTGACGGCGTGGAATTCCAGGGTGAAATGGCTGCCCCCTGGAAGGACTGGGATGAGCTGGACGCCGTGCAGAGGGAATATGAGCGAGAGCGGTACAATTCCTTTCTGGCGCAATTGTCGGAGGTGTATGAAGATGCTTAGACCCGAAGAAATCATTGAGAAGATCAAGGCTGACCGGGCGACGTGCAGAATCGTTGCCGCTGCCGGAATTACAATCAACCCGGCGCCGGAATCTCCGCCCAATCGGCCGGGGCTGAAATGGATTCCCCATCAGACGAGGGCGGGCGGGGCGATCACGTGGACTGAGAGCGAGTATGACGCTTCCCTTCCCGGGACCAGCGAAACGCCCATTGCGTTTGAGCCGGGGATGAAGGTATACCCCAACTACTTCTACACGCTGGACGGCATGCGGAAGGTGTGGGCCGGGGTGGCTGAGGCGGAGCCGGAGTGGACGGACGAGAGGTTTGAAGAACTTTAAGGAGGAATACATTATGGCAGAAGTAGACAGCAAACTGGCGAGCGAGTTTATCGCAAGCCCGAACTACACCAAAGGCCGCCCGCGGGAGCCTGACGGCGTTGTTATCCACCACACGGCCACAGTGACCACAGCCCTGGTCACGGCAAGGGGCTTTGCAGTGGAGAGTCGAAAGGCGTCGGCGAACTACTGCATCGGCAACGATGGCAGCATTGTGCAGTCCGTCCAGGAGAAGGATACCCCGTGGACAAGCTCCAGCTACAAGTATGACAGCCATTGCATCACCATCGAGGTATCCAACAGCGAAAAAGGCGGTCAGTGGCCGGTTGGCGAAAAAGCCATGGAAGCCCTGATTGACCTGCTTGTGGATATCTGCCAGCGGAACCCCGGCATTGGGCGGCTGCGGTACACCGGAGACACCACCGGCAACATGTACATGCATAAGTGGTTTACCAATACCCAGTGCCCAGGTCCCTATCTGGCATCTAAGTTCCCGGAAATTATGACGGAAGTCAACAAGAGGTTGGACGCGGCGGACGTTCCCAAGGTAACGACCGTGTACGACCTGAGCGCTTCCGGGCTGCCCCAGGAATTGGCGGAGAACATCCGGGCGGAGCTGGAATCTGCGGGCTACAGCGCCGTGCTGACGGCCCGAGAGGTTAAGGAGGAGCCGGTCACGCCGGTGGAACCCACTGAGCCAGCGGGATACCACAGCATTGCGGGAGAGGCCGTGGCGACGGCGGCGCAGATGATCGCTTACATCAAGGCCAAGCGGCCCGGGGTGGAGCAGTCCGTTATTGACATGATCCCCCTGTATCTCAGCGAGGGCAAGACCGAGGGCATTGCCGGGGATATCGCCTTTGCGCAGAGCTGCATTGAGACCGGTAATTTCGCGTTCCCGGGCGAGACCTGTGCCGTGACGCTGGAGCAAAACAACTTTGCCATGATGGGCGTGACTTCCACCTTTGCCAAGGGCGAGAGCTTCGACACGCCGCAGCTGGGTATCCGGGCGCAGATCCAGCACCTTAAGGCGTATGCCAACACCGAGGCGCTTGTGGGGGCCTGTGTTGACCCGAGGTTTAAGTATGTGACCAGAGGTTCCGCACCTTATGTCGAGTGGCTGGGCCAGCAGGAGAATCCCCAGGGCAAGGGCTGGGCCACGGCCAAGGGGTACGGAGACCGGATTCTGGCCGTACTGGCGGAGATCCGGGCGACAAAGCCCGCCGAGGACAAGCCTGCCGCTGACACACTGTCCCTGGGCGACGTTGTGACCATGCAGGGCGGCGCACCGGTGTATGGCCAGAACCGGGAGTTTGCAAGCTGGGTGTACAGCAAAAAGCTGTATGTGCGGGCCATTGTCGGGGACCGGATCACGGTGAGCATCTACAGATCCGGGGCGATTACCGGGAATGTACACCGTAAGTATTTGACGAAAGTCTGAGGAGGCAGCCGTGGAAACGATTATCGCATCGATCATCACCGCCGTACTTACCGGCGGGCTGACGCTGATTGGCGTCATGATCTCCAACAGCAAGGCCCAGGCGGTCATGGAGACCCGGGTGGACGAGCTGACCCGGGAGGTCCGGGAGCACAACAACTTCGCCAAGCGGATGCCCGTGGTGGAGGAGCAGATCAAAGTTATCAATCATAGGATTGAGGACCTGGAAGAGTACCACAAACCCAACTGATTTTTCAAGGAGGACAAACAAATGGAATTTCTGAACACTTACATCGTTCCCGTCATCGTGGGCCTGTGCCTGGTGGTTGGGTATCTCATCAAGCACGTGACCAGCGCCGACAACCGGTGGATTCCCGTTATCGTCGCCGTGCTGGGCGTAGGTCTGTCCGTGTGGCTCAACTGGCCCGCTGTGACCCCGGAGGTCATTCTGGGCGGCGCTGTGTCAGGCCTGGCCTCTACGGGCCTGCATCAGGCGTTTAAGCAGTGGATTGATAAGGGCGATACGGTCGCGGAGGACTAAGCATGTCGCAGCAGGTGCCCTGGGATCAGCAGATCCTAGAGGAGTTTATCCGGCGGGCGCTGCTGAGCGAGGAGGATCAATGGCTCATGCGCAGCCGGATCGGCGGCATGAGCCGGAGCCAGCAGGCCGAGCGCCTGGGGCTCAGCGAACGCAGCGTTGACCGGAGGATCCGCCGGCTAAAATCCAAGTACGACCATGTCCAGCCCGGATCTTCGGTCCTGCCCCCTCGGCGGAGACGGGCTTCCGACACCTGGACCATGGCGCAATAGTGTCGGTTTCTTGACGGCTAAACGGCAGTTTAGCCGTCATTTTTTGTGCTACGATAATAGCGCAAGGAGGGATGCGCTATGGCATGGCAGCAAAATCAATGGGGACAGCCCCAGATGGGCTATGGATATGGGCAGATGGGTGGATACCAGCAGCCCCAGCCCCGGCAGCAGAGCAACGTGGATTGGATCCGCGTACCCAACGTCCAGGACATCGACCAGGTGACAGTGCAGGCCGGGCAAACGGCCTGGATCATGGCCCAAAACGCCAATGTTTCGCGGTGCGGATGGCGGACGCCATGGGCATTGTAACTACACGGTATTTTAGGTTTGATGCCTGGGATCCTTCCGCCGCCGAAAACCAGCGGCAGGCAAGCATCGAGGATAGACTGAGCAGATTGGAGGCGTTGGTCAATGGGGCGCAATCCGTTAATGGACGTTTTGAGTCCGCAGCCGTCCCGGCCGAGCCCGTCTAAGGGCGGCTTCGGCGGTCTGGGTGACGTTATGGGGCTGGTAACGCAGTTCCGGCAGTTTGCCCAGAATATGACGCCGGAAAAGGCGGAGGCGGAAATTACCAAGCTGCTATCCTCCGGGCAGATGACGCGGGAGCAGTTTCAAGAGCTCAAGGAAAACGCAAAATTCGTTCTCAAATTTCTGAAATAATCCGGGCGCGCACGGTTTATTTATAAACTTTTTGGAAGGAGAATTTTATGGACTATAGTTTGTCTGATCTCAAGGCCATCATGGGCGACAACAACGGAACCTTCGGCGGCGGGCTGCTGCTGGTTGTGATCCTGTTCCTGTTTTTCGTGATGTTCCGGGGTGGCTGGGGCAACAACCAGGGCGATTACGGCCAGTACGCCACGGCGGCGACCCAGCAGGAGATCCTCTTTGGCCAGCAGTTTGGCCAGATCAATGACCGGCTGACCAATATTGGCAACGGCATCTGTAACCTGGGTTATGAGATGCAGGGCAACATCGGGCAGCTGGGCAAGGAGGTCGCTCTGGGCCAGAGCAACCTCAACCAGACCATCATGGGCACCGGAAATACTCTATCCCGGCAGCTGGCGGATTGCTGCTGCGAGAACCGGCTGGCAATCGCCAACCTGGGTGCGCAGATGGACCGGCAGACCTGCGAGATCACCACGGCCATCAAGGCCGAGGGCGAGGCTACCAGGGCTCTGATGCAGGCCAACACCATCCAGCAGCTGCGGGATCAGGTCACGGCCCTGCAGATGGACAACCGGATGTATGGCGTTGTCCGCTATCCCAACGGCTACACCTACAGCGCGGGTCCCAGCCCCTTCTGCGGCGGCTGCTGCGCGGCATAAATCCCCCACGACGCTATAACAGCGTAGCCCCCGCGGCAAGCGCTGCGGGGGCTTAATGAACGAAAGGAGTATCTTATGGCATGTAATTGTGGCCGCAAATCTGCGGCGCAGAAGTATAGTTTTGCCGATCAGGTGCTAACCACCACCCCGGCCCCGCTGACCATGGGATCAACAGCTGGTTTGCCCACAGGCCCCTCCATTGTGGACCGGGGTAACAACCTTGGGGTAAAGCATAGCGGCCTCTATCGACTGTCGGCGCAGCTGGTCGTGGCCGTGTCGGCGGCGGGAACGCTCAACGTCCAGGCATACTACGACGGCAAGCCGGTGGCGTCTTCCCGCAAAACGCTGCCCGTAGCCGTTGGAAGCCAGCAGATCACGCTTGACGATCTGGTTTATTTGCCCGTGCCTGATGCCTGCGGGTGTGCCGGCATGACGGTACCGGTGGACATCTACGCCTGGACGGCAGACAGCGGCGCGGCCAATGTATCCAGCCTGTCGGTCAACCTGCTTCGGGAGGCGTGATGGGCGCGCCGGAAAAGCTCATGGATCTCTGCTGGGATGAGATCCATGACGCCCAGAAATATGCCCTGCTGGCTAACCAATACAAGTGTACTAACCGGGAGCTGGCCGATCTGTATTTTAAGCTATCCGGAGAGGAAATGGACCATATGGCCAGGCTTCAAGCTATGGCGTTCCGGCTCCTGGATCAGGAACGCAACGCCGGCCGAGACGCAGAGGGTAAGATCCAGGCAGTCGTCGAGCATCTGCATTGCCGCAATTTGGATGCGGCTGCGGACGTCGGAATCATGCAGGGGCTGTATCGCAAATGATGAGGGCAGGCCCTCCCGTTTTTAGCGGGAGGGCCTGCTGACTGTGAACCGGTATAGACCGGCGATGCATACGACCTCCGTTGGGGAGATTCGTATAGCGTTCGTTGGTGGAGCCGAGGGGAATCGAACCCCTGTCCGAAAGCAACTTGGAAAGAGCTTCTCCGGGCGCAGTTTGTTATTTACATTCCCTCATCCCGGCGGGAGCAAACACCCTACGGGAGTCAGTAGCTTCATAGTGCATGGTACGCGCAAAGCTTAGCGTACGCACGGTCTCCACTCAAATCACACCCGAGCCCGGCTCGTGGACCTTCCGGGGCGGATGGGCGCCTAATCAGGCAGCCATTGCAACAGAATTGTTGTCAGTTAAATTTAAAAAATTGCCCGTTTTATCGTGGCCAGGCGCCACGGCCCGCTACTCCAGCCTCACTACCCCCGTCGAAACCAGTACGGCCCCAACTTAGGGAAGCTGTCATTGCGAACCGGTGCGAACATCGGTCCGCAATGACAGTTACTTTTTACTCAAAACCGGCCATAGGGGTCCGGCAGCTTCTTGGGCTCCGGATAGGTTTCCCCATGGGTATCTACGGTAATGGACTTGATTTTCTGCTCAGCCACAGGACGATCGTTGGGCCCGGTCTTGGTAGATGCAATGGCATCCACTACATCCATGCCGGATGTTACCTTACCAAAGGCTGCATACTGGCCGTCCAGATGCTTGGCATCCTCATGCATGATGAAGAACTGGCTGCCGGCAGAGTTGGGAGAGGAGGACCGGGCCATGCTTAGCACGCCTCGCTTGTGCTTCAGCTCATTCTTGACGCCGTTGAAGAAGAACTCGCCCTTGATGCAGTAGCCAGGGCCGCCCATGCCGGTGCCGTCGGGGCAGCCGCCCTGGATCATGAAGCCCGGGATGACCCGATGGAAAATCAGGCCGTCGTAGAAATTGTGATTGCACAGGTCAATAAAGTTATAGACGCTCTGGGGGGCCTTATCGGGGTACAGCTCGCCCTCGATAACGCCGCCGTTTTCCATGGTGATTTTGAAAGTAGGATTCATTGGTTATCTCTCCTTCATAGCGCGCTCGATCTGCCGCTTGGCATCCCGCTCCGCTGCGGAGGCGCGCTTATCATATAGTTTTTTACCCTTGCACAGGCCAACCTTGACCTTCACCCGGCTGCCCTTGAAATAGACGGACAGGGGAATCAGAGAGTAGCCGTCCTGCTTGACCTTGCCGAACAGGCGCATGATCTCTCGCTTGTGCATCAAAAGTCGTCTGGGGCGCTTTTCGTCCCGGTTGAAAATATTGCCGTGGTCATAAGGCGAGATGTGCATCTGGTTTAGAATCATCTCACCGTTTTTGATGCCGCACCAGGCATCCTTCAGATTCAGATTGCCTGCTCGGATGGACTTGACCTCCGTGCCGCACAGCTCAATGCCCGCCTCGAATTCCTCTTCCACGAAATACTCGTGGTATGCCTCCCGGTTCCGGGCCATGACCTTGACGCTTTCCTTTTCCAGATCAATCACCTCCCCTTTCCGTTTCTGTATGTATTATACCAGCTCTGTCAAGGGGTGTAAACATCTATTTGCCGCCAAACTGGAATTCTTCCAGCTGCTCGGGCGTATCAAAGCTGAAATCGCACAGCGCCCGCATCTCCCGGCAGATCTCCGGGCAGCTCTGGCGGCCCCAGGCGGCAAAGGCAATAGGCACATTCTGCTTTTTCGCCATGGTGTAAGCCAGCTTCATATCATCCACCACCAAAAGCTCGTCGGATCGGAAGCCATACTTCTCCATGATGGTTGTCAAGGCGTAGTCGCTGGGCTTGCGTTTTTCCTCCGGCAGGTCCCAGCCAAAAATATCATCGGGCTGGATGCCGAAATGCAGCGCGTAATCCCGGGTGATGTTCTCGTTGCAGGAGTGGGACACCACGCAGATCTTGCCGCCCGCTTCCCGCTGCCGCCGGATCACATTGCCGATGCCGGGAAAGGGATCCGGGATATGGGTTTTGACGTATTCCTTCCAGCCCGTATACTCGTCCAGAATTTCCTGCTCCGTAAAATGGAAACGCTGGCGGCAGAAATCCGCGAAGCCCACCCGGTTGCATTCCTGGGCATATTCCACAGCCGTAACAGTCTCCCCCGGCCGGAAATCCGCCAGGACCTGCAAAAAATAGGGAAAATTTACAGTCAGCTCGCTCTGGACCACCGTATCGTCATGGTCCAATACCAGGCAGGGAAATCTCATAGCAGCGCCTCCGGTCTCTTTTTTCGTTCCATTATAGCAAAAAGCGCGGGTCCTTGCAATCCAAAAATTACCATTGCAATAATCGAACGTTTGTGCTATAATTAAACCAACGAAAGGAGTGACCCAGCCATGGAACAACTGATGCAGCCGGTGGACGTGATTGCCCTGTGGGGCGCGGATGGAAAACTGCAGCCTCTGCGCCTGCGGCTCCCCTCAGGCAATGGCCCTCAGCGGGTAGACATTCTGAAGATCGTCCAGGAAAGGCCGGAGCACCGCTACGGCTGGGAGGGTATCCGTTTTCTATGCATCGCCAAAGCCGGCTGGCGGGAATACCCGGTGGAGCTGTACTACAGCCAGCGCTACCGCTGCTGGAGTGTCGCAGGCAATGTGTGAGCCCAATCGTTGGACTGTGTTCCCTACCCCAACGATCGGCCAAAAGCCGGAACGCATATAAAAAGAGGAACGCCGAAAGACATTCCTCTTTGGTGGGCGAGGCGGGACTTGAACCCGCACGTCCGCAGTGAACACTAGAACCTGAATCTAGCGAGTCTACCAATTCCACCACTCGCCCGTATGAAGTTTTGTGAGAAGAAAAAGCTGGTGGGCGAGGCGGGACTTGAACCCGCACGTCCGCAATGAACACTAGAACCTGAATCTAGCGAGTCTACCAATTCCACCACTCGCCCATTTCTTCACTCAAACGCCAAGCTCACACTTGACGCTTCGACATAATACCACGTCAGGAAGCATTTGTCAATAGTTTTTTTCGGAGCCGGGAAAGTTCCTTAGCTCTCCCGGTTGTCCAGCGCGTAAATCACGCAGCCAAAACCCGCAATCAAAGAAAACAGAATCGCGCCGCCCACAGCATTGTCCAGGGCCGCCCCTACAAAAATGCCCGCGATTGCCGCCAGCACCATAATAATCACCGAAACAACTGTTCTGAATTTTTTCATTTATCTGCCTCCATCTGATTCAGAAACGCATCCGCCTGTTCCCTGCTTTTGAAAACCGTTATTTGCCGCCCGTCTCCATGTTGGCGCAGAAGCGCATAGATCCGGGGCAATCTGGTCTGTGGAAAAGCTTCAATAAATGCCCGAAATTCCGGGTCTACCTCCGTCTCTATCCATGGCATTTCCGGTCTGGGCTTCCCAATCCGGTCCCGTACCCCTTGCAGGCAGGTTTCTAAGGGGTAGTCCAGCAAAAATACCGTATCGCAGCGCCGCAGGCGCGTTTCCATCGTCCCGCCGAAATTCCCGTCCAGAATCCATGCATCCCCAGCCATAATTTCTTCTAGCTTTTGGACAAAAGCCTCCTCGGAAATGGTGGTCCGGTCCGGCTTGTGCCAGATAGAATCCAAGTGATATAACGGCAACCCTGTGCGCTGTGCCAGATGCCGGGAAAAGGTTGTCTTCCCGGAACCGGGGCAGCCGATGACGATGACCTTCCGCATTTCCG
This sequence comes from bacterium, assembly GCA_963661735.1. GTDB lineage: Bacteria > Bacillota > Clostridia > Oscillospirales > Oscillospiraceae > Faecousia. The sequence goes on from CAVLCF010000006.1 coordinate 29,593, forward strand.
GTTTCACCTCACTTAGAACAGGTCCGCCGTCAGCACCGACGGCGGACCTGTTGGCGGAGAGAGTGGGATTCGAACCCACGGCGCGTTGCCGCATCACTGGTTTTCAAGACCAGCTCCTTAAACCGCTCGGACATCTCTCCATTACACAGGGCCGATAGTATAACACCGGACCCTCGGGCAATATAATATCAGAGTTCCCCCAAATTGTCAACCGTTGGCAGTTGCTCTTTCCATATTCTGGATAGCAACGCGGATAGTAGCCGCAATCGTAACGGGTAAATATTTCATGCTTTTAGAGGAATTTGATAATGTTTTCAGAGAATCAAAGATTCCGATATTCGCAATTTCCAAATGCAAAAAAGCCCTAAATTCCCGAATTTTGAGAACTTAGGACAATTTTGGCGGAGTGAGAGGGATTTGAACCCTCGCGCGCTTTTTAGACGCCTACTCCCTTAGCAGGGGAGCCCCTTCGGCCTCTTGGGTATCACTCCGAATGAAAAGCTATTCAATTGACTGCCCGGATATATTAGCATATATGGGTAGAATTGTCAAGAAGAATTTTGCCGAAGCAGGACCCTCTCCCACTTCGGCATCCTGCCGGAAAGCTATTTTTTCCGGAACACCAGCAGCTTACTGCCGACATAGTTGATGACGATAACCAGCACCTGGGTGACAAGCTTCCAGATATTGCCGTTGCCATGCAGCAGGTCCACAGAGACAAAAAGGATCAGCGTCTCGATCAGGCCGGAAGAAATGCGGGTAGCCACAAATTTGCTCAGCTCCGGCAGAACCACCTCTTTGGACCAGTCGTGGCTCTGGAATACGAAGGGCTTATTGGTCACAAAAGCAAAGGCCACGGCCACCACCCAGGAAATGCAATTGCTCACCGAGGCAGGCAGGTGGAGCCAGTTCAGGCAGGGCAGGTAAACCAAATAATTGACCACAGTGGTCAGCACGCCGAACACCAGATAGGTAACAACATCAAAATGAGCCTTTACAAAGGCCGTCAGCTTTTCTTTCATTGTGTTCTCTCCTGTTGCGTTTTCTTCATTATACCACTGTTCCGCAAAAAAGCAACCAGGAAGAAAAGATCGGCGGTAAAGTGTATGAAAATTCCGGAGCTGAAGCACACTATTTTATAGGTTCCTTCAAAAATTGATGGATCAGCCTTCCCGCTATTGACTTTCCCTACCAATTTCGATATTATAATATCGATAAATAAACATTTTATGGAGGTACTTCTTATGAAAGTAGCTTTTTTCGATACCAAACCCTACGATGTTCCCGGCTTTGACCGCTATGCTGCCGGCTCCAGCCTGGAAATCAAGTATTTCGAGACCCGGCTGAACGAGGATACCGTGTCCCTGGCCGGGGGCTTCGACGCCGTTTGCGTGTTTGTCAACGATACCGTATCCGCCCCGGTGGTGGAACGGCTCTGCAATCTTGGCGTTAAGGTTATTGCCCTGCGCTGCGCGGGCTTCAACAATGTGGATATCCGGGCCTGCCAGGGCAGACTTCCCGTCTATCGTGTTCCCGCATACTCTCCCTACGCCGTTGCGGAGCACGCCATGGCGCTGCTGCTGACCATTAACCGCCGGACCCACAAAGCCTATATCCGTACCCGGGACTTTAATTTCAGTCTCCAGGGTCTGGCGGGCTTTGATCTCCATGGCAAAACCGTAGGCATCATTGGCACCGGCAAGATCGGCCGGGTCTTTGCCGATATCTGCCGGGGCTTCGGCATGCACATTCTTGCCTATGACAAGTTTCCCGCGGAAAACAGCGGGCTGAACTATGTGGACCTTCCCGAGCTCTTTGCCAAATCCGACATCATTTCCCTGCACTGCCCCCTGACAGAGGAAACCAGGCACCTGATCGATGCCAAATCCATTGCCCAGATGAAAAAAGGCGTTACCATCCTCAACACCTCCCGGGGCGGCCTCATCAATACAGAGGATCTCATCACGGGCATCAAGGATAAGAAGGTTGGCGCGGCCTGTCTGGATGTCTACGAGGAGGAAGGCGACTTCTTCTACGAAGATTTCTCCGGTCATATCGTCCAGGACGACAAGCTGGTGCGGCTCATCGCCATGCCAAACGTCATCGTCACCTCTCACCAGGCTTTCCTGACCCAGGAGGCCCTGGACAGCATTGCCGCAACCACTGTGGACAATCTGCAAAAGTTCTTTGCCGGTACCCCCAACGCTTCCACAGAGGTCCGCTACACGGTACAATAAGTTTTTCTCATTCGACAAAAATCCCTTGAAAAAGCCATCGTTCCTTCGCTATTCTTGACGATGGCGGACACTCCCCCAGGATGCGACAGTCTGCCAGAAGCGCCGTCCCGGCTCTCCCCCGGGACGGCGCTTTGTGTTATTCTACCGGGATCAGCAGCATCCTCCCCGGCTCCGGTTCTCCGTCCAACTTGTTGGCGTTCCGGATGGCCTCCACCGTGGAGCCATTTTCCTTTGCCATATCCCAGAGGCTCTTTTCCCCCGCCCGGCACAGGATCAGCGAAGGACGGGACGCATCCCTTGCCTCCGGTTCTCCCAGCTCGATGGACGTTACCATCGGGATACCGGCCCCGGCGAAGCTCGTCACCTGAAAGCGGCACTCCCCTGTCATCCTTCCCGCCCCCGGGCTTAGCTGGGGCTGCACCGGCTGGAAGGCGGTCAGGGCCAGCTTTGTTTCTTCATCGGCTGCCAAGGCCTTCTTCCCCTCCCAGCGCAGGTGAACACCATTCATTCCCTGCCCGGTCTGATAGAGCAGCTGGGCCGTCCCCTGGGCCTCCATGCTGAAACCATTTTCTTCCCGTTCCCAGGTTGGGAAATCCCAGGCGCCCCGCAGGTCTATGGCGTTGTCCGCATCCGCCGGCAGCTCCGCCTCACCACTGAGAGACTCCCAGCGGCGCTCCAGGATGGGAGAAAGCTCCAAAGTGTCCCAGGTCATTTTTAAGGGCCTTTTTGTGCTGTAGCCGTCCTCCAGGGTTTCTGCCATGGTAACATCGCTGACGGCATACTGAGCCGTCATGCCGATTCTCAGGCGGTGCTCCCCGGATGGGTCTGTCTCCGCTTCAAAGTTTGTAACGCAGAGCTGGACATCCGCCTCGCCGTCGGATCCGTAGGCCCGATCCAGCTCGGCGATCTGGGAAAAGGGCAGCGTAAAGTGCCTGTCTCTCAGATTTCCTTCCCCGTCCAGCAGCAGCCCCGTGACCTCCGCGCTGCCCCGGAACGCGATCTTATCCCCGACCACCTTTTGGTCCGTCAGATTTGTAAGCACCGTACAGGCCAGGAGTTTTCCCTGCCCGTCCCCCTGGGACGCCGCGCTGTCCTCCAACGCGAAGCTCTTCTCCCCCGCCTCCATATACAGCCGCAGAGGATACTGCTTCCGAAGCAGCTGCACATCCTCCGGCACCTGTTCTGCCTGGGAAAGCTCCGCCTGCTTCGGCGACAAGGCCAGGCAGTTCAGACCGATGCCCGCCCGCACCAGAATCTTTCTGGGGGAGACGGGTCTTGCGTCCAGTGACCGCAGAACGGACTGCACGAGCATGTGCCCATCCTCGTTATTTTCCGGCAGGTCCCATTTTCCCTGAAAGCTGATCCAGCCGTCCAGCGCCCGGACCTGGGAGCCGTCCTCCGGCTGATAAAGGACCCATACCAATACGCCTCCGACCGCCGTAAGCGTGTCGGAGCGCCATTCCTTGCTCCGCAGCACCGTCTGGCCCCAGCAGCCAATGATGCGCTCTACGTCCGGCATTCCGTCCGGCAGACGGATCTGCTGGGTCTGTTCCAGATTCCTGCCGCCTGCGGCCACCGGTTCCAGATAGGAAATCGATGTGCTTTTCAATTGCATTTCCATAGAACTCACTCCTTCGCGCCCCGGCAAATTCACTGCCTGCTCTTACTGTATGTCCGCGGCGAAGTGTCTATGCCTATGGAACCTCTGAATAAATCGTCTGCGGCTGAAGAGCGGATCTTTTTCGCCCACTCTTCAGCATCAAAAGCAGGAAATACACAAAGTATTCCTCTGCTTTTGATGCTTTGACCGGTCAAAAAATCTCTCGCTCTCAGCTCTTGCCGATTTAATCAGAGGTTCCC
>CAVLCF010000007.1:0-36838 GCA_963661735.1 bacterium
AATATAGCATGATGAGATTTGTTTGTTTCACACCTTACATTCTCGGCTATATTGCGTCGTTTTTCAACTACTTTTTCAATTTCAACTATTGATTCGCATTGACAGTTGACAATTAAGGTATTTCCTTCGGAAACAATTCAAAAAATCAAATTCGTCCGCTTCGGACACCATAATTGTCAATCGTTCATTGTCAATTGTCAATTCATTTGCTCCGCAAATGGCAATATTACAGTCTCCTGCACGCCGCGGCCAGTTCTCCCAGGGTGGAGCAGGGGATCATGGGGGCCATGCTCTGCACCGCGCCCACGCTCTTGATATACTTCCAGTTCCGTTCGGGAATGGGATTCAGCCACAGAAGCTTGCCGGACTGCCGTTTGGCCTCCCGGAGCCATAAAAGCGCCCGGGCCGTATCTACGGTCTTGGTGTCCGAGAGGATCAGAAGGGTGGTGTTCTGATTCAGCACCGGCGGGCGGGTATCGCACAGGTTTTTCAGAGCCAGCCCCAGATCCGTTCCCCGGCCGTAAATGCCGGAGGCCCGGACCGTATCCCGGAACCGGTCCATATTCTGTAACTGAAAAGCGTCCGCCTCCACAATGGTTTCGGAAAACAGAAACGTCCGGGAGCTTTCCGCCACCTGGTTCAGGGACTGGATAAACCGCAGGGCGAACTCCGAAAACTGGACCATAGAACCGGAGACATCGCAGAGGATCACCAGTCTCCGTTTCCGGGTCCGGGGCTTTCGGAAACAGAGCTTATGCAGACTGCCGCCGGTGCTGAGACTGCCCCGGATGGTCCGGCGGAAGTCCAGCTTGCCGGAGTGGGCCTGTCCCCGCCGCTTGGCGGACAGCTCGCCGTTGATCTGCCGGGCCACGTTCTGGATCAGAGCAATGGCCTTGGGGATCTCCGAGTCCCGGAAGGCACCGATGTCCCGGCAGAGAAGTCCCAGCTCCGGATCCAGCTCCTCGGCCCCTACCCCGGCATTTTCCAGCAGCATCTGCTGCTCCATCATGGTTTTGGCAAACACGGAGTGGATGAATTCGCTGTAGAGCTGGGGGCTGCGGTCCACATTGCCTTTGTAGCGATTCAGAAAATCCTGAAGCTTCTGCCGGGCCTCCTTAGGAAGCTCCCGGTAGCTCTGCCGCTCCTTCTCGTCCAGGCGCACCCGCTCCCCGATCTGCTCCAACTCCTCGCCCGCCTGCGCCATCTGCTCCTGCCGCTGCCGTTCCTCCTCTGCCCGCTGCCGGGCCTGGGCGCGGATAGCCTCCTCGGAGAGGAAAAAGCCGTCAAAGGCGGAACCGAATTTCAGCTGTTCCTCCCGGGATTTGGCATAGACGGTCATAAGGGCAGTTTTCACTGCTTCCCGGTCCTCAAAGCCCAGCCGGGTGAGAATGGCCGCGGCATCCTCCGTATCCCTGGGGGATACGGGCAGGCCCTCCATGCGCAGGATCCGGGCAAAGGCGGAGAGCTTTTCCAGATACACTTCTGCCTCAGCCATGGCTGTGCCCCTGGCATGCGCCGCAGTGTTCCTGCTGTTCCTCCGCCAGCGTCAGAAGGTCCTCATTGTTTTTCAAAACGAACCCGGCGGTCTGCCGGATGGCCTCCGGGGTCAGCTCGGCAATGCCCAGAGCGTCCAGCGCCGCGGCCCAGTCCAGGGTCTCCGCGATAGAGGGTTTTTTCAGGATGGCTTCCGTGGCGCGCAGCTTCTGGACGGCCAGGGCTACCTGGGCGGCCAGCCGGTCGTCCACGTGGGGCAGCTTTTTGCGCAGAATGGCCAGTTCCTTGTCCATATCCGGGTAGTCAATGTGCAGATAGGCGCACCGGCGGCGCAGGGCCTCGGAAAGGGGCCTGGCCCGGTTGGAGGTCAGGATCACGAAGGGCGTGGTTTTGGCCCGAATGGTGCCGATCTCCGGGATCGTCACCTGGGTCTCGGACAGGAGTTCCAGCAAAAAGGCCTCAAATTCCTCGTCCGCCTTGTCGATCTCGTCGATCAGCAGCACCACCGGGGCTTCGGATCGGATAGACTTCAGCAGGGGCCGTTCCAGCAGATATTCGTCGCTGAAAAGGCTCTTGGTCAGCACCTGCCGGTCCTCCCGGCCCTGGTCAATCTGAATGGCCAGCAGCTGCTTCTGATAGTTCCACTCGTAGAGGGCCTTGCTCTCGTCCAGCCCCTCATAGCATTGCAGCCGCACCAGGTCCCGGCCCAGCGCCTGGGCCATGACCTTGGCGACCTCTGTCTTGCCCACGCCCGCCGCGCCTTCAATCAGCAAAGGACGGCCCAGGGTCAGGGCAACAAACAGGGTCGTGAGCATATTTTCGTCGTATACATAGCTGGTCTCGTCCAGCCGGGTTTTTAATTCATCCAGGGTCATAGTGGTCTCCTTTGGTTGGTGTGCGAATTGGAGTGTGCTAAAATACGAGTTGACAGTTGACAGTGTACAATTGACAGTTGTGGTGTCCCTTCGGGACAATTTTTAATTATTTAATTCATTTCCGAAGGAAATTCCTTAACTGTCAACTGTCAATTGTCAACTGTCAACTTATAATTTTTACGCCTTTTCCCCGCAGCTCTCTGCGCAGTCGTTCCGCGCTGCCCCGGAAGATGATGCCGTCCATGCCGGTGCAGAGGGCGGCTTCGATGTTGGCGGGAGAATCGTCGATGAAAACGCAGTGTTCCGGTTCCAGATGGAACCGGTCATACAGGGCTTTGAAAATCTCATGCTGGGGCTTGATAAGCTTTTCCTCGGCGGAAACCATAAGCCCGTCAAAGTATTCCGAGCCGGGAATACGGTCAAAGTACTTCCGCAGGTCCACACTGGCGTTGCTGAGCAGGTATATCTTATACCCCCGCTCCTTCAGCTCCTTCACCAGCTCCCCCATGCCCTCCATGGGTACCAGGGGTCTGCGCCACCAGCCCATGACGATCTCCTCCACGGCGGGATGCAAATGCTGGGGGAGACGGGCGTTCACCTGCTCCACCACCTGGTTGAGCGTAATGGTGCCGTGGTCCGTCTGGACCCACTCCACGCTCTGGAACAGCTCGGTCATCAAAAGCGTTTTGTCCTGCTCCGTCAACGTCATATGCTCCACGATCTTCATGGGCGTCCAGTGGATCAGCACCTGGCCCATATCGAAAACGATGGTCGTTATTTTTTTCTCCATAAGAGGACTTCCCTTCTGACATTTTTCACAATTTTACCACAGTTATCCGCAAAAATGCAAGGGGCTTTTCACAGACTTTCGGAAAGGCACGGATTCCCGTGAATTTTCTATTGACTTTTGCTTCTTGCAGGAGTACCATAAGGCCATAAATTGAATCGCTTATGGTAGAGGCGCGGTGCTCATGAGTCCCGTTTTCCAAGGTCTTGCAGCCGGGGAACGCAAAAGGGAACGCCGCCGAAGCCCGAAAAGGAGTGCAAGGCCTTTTCCCGCTGGGCCGTCAGAGAATATCTGCCGGACTGTCACGTTTATGTGGAGCGCTATCGTAGGATCCGGCCGGCAAGTTTTTTCGTGTCGTCGTATTTTACCTGGATCGCCTGCATAGGCGATCCGGTTTTTTGTATCCGACAATCTTCGGAAACATTTGAAAAAGAGGTAAAAGAACATGATGAGAAGAATCACTTGCCTGGTGCTGGGCCTTGTCCTGGCGCTGTCCCTGGCCGCCTGCGGCTCCGCATCCACTGCATCCACCACGGCTGCCGCTGAGGCCGCCTCCACCGGCGTAGAGGACGGCGTGCTGACCATCGCCATGGAGTGCGCCTACGCCCCCTACAACTGGACCCAGGGCGACGACTCCAACGGGGCCGTACCCATCGCCAACGTTCCCGGCTCCTATGCAAACGGCTACGATGTGATGATCGGCAAGAAAATCGCCGAGGCAAACGGCTGGCAGCTGGAAATCATCCAGGCCGACTGGGACTCCCTGGTGCCCGGCGTCCAGACCGGCATCTATGACGCCGTGATCGCCGGCCAGTCCATGACCGCTGACCGGAGCGAGCAGGTGGATTTCGCTGGTCCCTACTTCTACGCCTCCATCGTCTGCGTCACCAAGAAGGACAGCCCCTATGCTTCCGCCGCTTCCATCGCCGACCTGGCCGGCGGCAAGTGCACCGCCCAGATCGCTACCATCTGGTATGACCAGTGCCTGCCCCAGATCGAGGGCGCTCAGGTCCTGTCCGCCGCCGAGACCGCTCCCGCCATGCTGATGGCCCTGGAGACCGGCAGCGTGGACTTCATCTGCACCGATATGCCCACCGCCCAGGGCGCTGTTGCCGCCTACCCTGACATGACCATTCTGGACTTCTCCGGCACGGACGGCGATTTCCAGTTCTCCGATGAGGTCCGGGCCGAAAACGTCAACATCGGTGTTTCCGTGAAGAAGGGCAACACCGAGCTGAAGAATAAGATCGACGCCGTGCTCTCCACCATGACCCAGGACGACATGAACGCCCTCATGCAGCAGGCCATTGCCATTCAGCCCCTGAGCGAGTAAAAAGTCCGAAAGATAGCATGTCATTCCGAACCAGTCCTCAGACTGGTGTGGGAATCCCCCGGTTAGACGTAGAAACTACCGGTCTAGGAACGAAAATGTTTGAAAATCCGGGGGATTGCCACGGCAGTGTCCGCACTGCCTCGCAATGACATGGTTTTTCGGCAGCGACTACCATAACATAAGGAGATATTTGCTTTCATGGAAAAACTGATCCAGCTTTGGTCGGATATTGTCAAGCTTTTGGCGAAATTCGGCTATTCCTACCTTTCCGGCATGGGAAATACCCTGCTGCTGGCCCTGGTGGCCACGGCCATCGGCTGCGTCATCGGCTTCCTCTGCGGTGTGCTCAATACCATCCCCTGCGCCCCCGGCGACCACCCTGTGAAGAAGTTTTTCCTGAAGCTGGTCCGGATCGTCGTCCGGATCTATGTGGAGGTCTTCCGGGGCACCCCCATGGTGCTGCAGGCCGTGTTCATGTACTACGGTCTGCCCTACTTCTCCGATGGGGCGCTGCGCTTTGACAACATCTGGATGGCCGCCGTTCTGGTGGTCTCCATCAATACCGGCGCTTACATGGCCGAGTCCGTCCGGGGCGGCATTATCTCCGTGGACCCGGGGCAGACCGAGGGGGCCAAGGCCATCGGCATGACCCATGTGCAGACCATGCTGAACGTGATCCTGCCCCAGGCTCTGCGGAACATCATGCCCCAGATCGGCAACAACTTCATTATCAACGTGAAGGACACCTCCGTCATGTTCATCATCGGCTTCCCGGACTTCTTCTCCGCCCACCGGGCTGCCGTGGGGGCCAGCTATTTGTACTTCCCCTCCGCGGCGGTGGAAATGGCAGGGTATCTGACCATGACCCTCGTCGCCTCCTTCCTGCTGCGGTGGCTGGAAAAGAAAATGGACGGAAACGGCGACTATGAGCTGGTAGCCGTTGATCCCCTGGTCATGACTGCCGGGACCTACAACCACCCGGACAAGGGCACCCCCTTTGACGAGCAGAACCGGGAATATCAGGATGTAAAATACGGAAGAAACAGGGGGGACCGCTGATATGGACGATCTGATTTTGCAGGTAAACCACCTGTCCAAGAGCTTCGGTGCCCACGAGGTGCTGAAGGATATTGACTTCACCGTGAAAAAGGGCGACGTCACCTCCATCATCGGCGCGTCCGGCTCCGGCAAAAGCACCCTGCTCCGCTGCATCAACCTGCTGGAGACCCCTTCCTCCGGGGAGATCCTGTACCACGGTCAGAATGTGGTCGGTCGGGGTGTGAACCAGCCGGAATACCGCAGCCATGTGGGCATGGTGTTCCAGTCCTTCAACCTGTTCAACAACATGACCGTGCTGGAAAACTGCATGGTGGGCCAGATCAAGGTTTTGAAGGCCAGCAAGGAAGAGGCCCGGAAAACCGCCATGGAGTACCTGGAAAAGGTGGGCATGGCCCCCTATATCAACGCCAGGCCCCGGCAGATCTCCGGCGGCCAGAAGCAGCGGGTAGCCATCGCCCGGGCTTTGGCCATGCGGCCCGAGGTACTGCTGTTCGACGAGCCAACCTCCGCCCTGGACCCCGAAATGGTGGGCGAGGTCCTCTCCGTCATGAAGCGGCTGGCCCAGGAGGGCATGACCATGCTGGTCGTCACCCACGAGATGGCCTTTGCCCGGGACGTGAGCAGCCATGTGGTCTATATGGCAAACGGCGTCATCTGCGAGCAGGGCAGCCCCGCCGAGCTCTTCGGCAGCCCCCGGAAGCAGGAGACAAAGGATTTCCTGGCAAGGTTTACAAAAGCATAATTTTTCCGGCGCTGCCCGATTTTGAGGGCAGCGCCGGGTTTTTATAGCAATCTCATAAATTCGGGCGCTCACAAAAAACGAATTGACAATTATTATTGTGTCCCTGCGGGACATATTTGAATTATCGGGAAATTCCCCCGATGAAAGCGCCCAAATTTTCAATTGTCAACTGTCAATTGAAAATGCGAATCAAGAGTTGAAAAGTTTGAAAAACATAGCTGTGGCAATGGTTGCAAACACATGGAACAAAAGGCCAGCGCTGGAACGTACAAAGGAAGCCGTTTGGATGTGAAACCTGGAATTCATCCACTGAAAGAAAGATTCAATCGGCTGTCGGCGTGAGCTGACTGCTGTTGAATGTGCGTCACCGGACTTCAAAGTATCACCCTTCTTCTGCTTCCTTGGCGTTATGACTTTAATTCCGTATTGCTTTTTCAGAAAATCAGCCCATTCGGCATCGCAGTACGCCTTATCTGCCAGCAGCCAACCGCTGTGGGTTGGTGGAGAATTCAGAAACATCATTTTTGCGGCAGTCAAGTCAAAAATGGAAGCCTTTGAGATCATAAGCGCTTCCGAAACGGGTAAAGAACCAGGCTTTCGGATGACAATTGCGTGGAGTTTTACTCCGTAGTAATACTCTTTCCTGGAAGAATTATAACTTTTATCGCAATAATCCCCAGCAACTTTAGCGGTGCCGGATCGTGCTTGCTTTGCGAGAATAATTGGGCAGGAATCTACGATATATTGAACGGATTCCTCAAAATTTGCGCAAAGCATCCCTGACCAAATTTCAGACAGTGCCTGGAAAGCTGGGACAAGATTGTTCAGCCGTCTGCAAAAGGCCTGATAGCTGGGCAGATCCGGGAACCAGTCATGCCAGTAATCACGGATAAAGTTATAAACGTCTTTCCGCGTCAACCGTCCTTCCAATTTGCCCCACAGGTATGCCGTGATACACTCCTCATCCGAAAATTTGGGGAAACGATTGTTGCTAAGGCGTTGCATTCTTTCTTCGATTGTGCTATGATTGTCACAGACGGTGCAATATAGCATGATGAGATTTGTTTGTTTCACACCTTACATTCTCGGCTATATTGCATCGTTTTTCAACTACTTTTTCAATTTCAACTATTGATTCGCATTGTCAATTGTCAATTGACAACGCAGCAGACCGTTTTTGCGGCCTGCTGCGTTTATTTATGTTCCCACTCTTTATACTGAGCGGCCTTTTCGTAAAGCCTCAGGTAGCTGTCGTAGCGGCTGGGTTCGATGGCTCCCGCTTCCGCGGCTTCCCGAACGGCGCAGCCGGGTTCCTTTCGATGAGAGCAGTCGTGGAACTGGCATTGGCCGAGGTAGGGTCCGAAATCCGGGAAAGCGTACTGAAGGTTCTCCTTCAATATGATATCCATCTGGTCCGTATCGAAGGAGGAAAAGCCCGGAGTATCCATGACGAAGGTCTCGGGATCCAGCGTAAACAGTTCTACATGCCGGGTGGTGTGCCGTCCCCGGCCCAGCTTTTCGGAAACCTCGCCGGTGGGCAGGGCCAGCCCCGGGCACAGCGCGTTGAGGATGCTGCTCTTGCCCACGCCGGAGTTGCCTGTAAAGGCCGTCAGCTTTCCCCGGAGCGCTTTCCGAAGCTCTTCTACCCCCGCGCCTGTCTCGGCGCTGGTGGGGATCACCCGGAAGCCCGCATGGGTATAAACGCGGCACAGGTCCTCCGCCCCGTCCAGATCCGTTTTGTTCACGCAGAGAATACATTCCACGCCCTTGTTTCCCGCGATGGCCGCCACCCGGTCAATGAGGAAGGGCTCCGTAACGGGATTGACGTTGGCAGCGAAGATCACCAGTGCGTCCACGTTGGCCACCGCCGGGCGAACGAAGCTGTTCTTCCGGGGCAGGATGGCCTCCACCATGCCCTTGCCCCCCTGCCGCGTCACCCGGGCCAGGTCCCCCGTGAGAGGGGACTGCCCTTCCTTCCGCAGGACGCCCCGGGCCTTGCAGGTCAGCACGCCGTCCGGCAGCCGCACATCATAAAAGCCGCTGAGGGAGCGGATGATTCGTCCGACTTCTGTTTTCTCAGCCATCAAAATTCACTCTCTGGGTCACGTATTTCTCTCCGTTGATATAGAGGTCGTATTCCTTGGTGCCGGAGCCTGTCAGATTCAGATAGTAGTCCGTACAGCCCGCAGGGATCTTTTCGTCCTCCACGATCACATTTCCGTCCTGCAAAATGGTCAGCAGGTACTCCTCGTCCCGTCTGGGCACGGTGAACCGGACGGTGAGGGTGGTCTCCGTTTTCTCGGTGGTCTCCGTAGGCGCTTCGGACTCGGTGGGCTGAGTCACGCCGCTTTCATCGGAAAGGCTCAGCACGATCTCATCCCCCAGCTTCAGCTGGGTTCCCTGCTTCACGGACTGGCCCACCACCTCGCCCTTGGGCCGGTCGCTGCGGACGCTCTCCGTGCGGATATTGGTGAAGCCCAGGTCCGTCAGCTGCTTCTGGGCGGTCTCGCTGTAGAGGCCCACCACATTGGGCATTTCCGCGGAGGCGGGGCCGGAGGAAACATAGACGACCACGTTCTGGCCCGCTTCCAGCACGGTGCCCACCTTGGGATCTGTCCGGGTCACGTTGCCCTTGGCCACATAGTCGCTGGCCTCGGTCTGCTCCACAACGCGGATATCCCGGATCTCTCCCAGCAGCTTCAGGGCCGCCTCCCGGGTCATATCCACCACATTGGGCATGGCCACGCTCTCCGGGCCGGTGCTGACCCAGATGCTGACCGTCTGGCCCTCGGTCAGCTCCGTGCCCTTGGCCGGGTCTGTGCGGATGACCTTTCCGGCCTCGATGGTATCGCTGGCCTCCTGGCGGATCAGGGTCCGGAAGCCCTGGCCCTGCAGGAAGGACTCGGCCTCCGCCTGGTTCACATCCGTCAGGTCCTCCATGATCTTCACCGCCGGTTCCTCCCCCAGGCTCACGGTAATAACGATTTCCGTGCCCTTGGTGACTTTGCTGCCCCCTGCCGGTTCCTGGGCCATGATCTGGCCCTTTTCGTAGGTGCTGTCATACTGCTGGGGCTGGAAGCGGATGGTAAAGTCCGGATATCTGGTAATAAGATCATCGGTGTACTCAGTGCCGATGAGATAGGGCACCTCCACCAGGTTCTTGTCCTTATTGAGCAGGGCCCCGTTGAACACGGCGATCAGGAACGCGCCGATGGCGATAATGGCCACTACGCTGCACACGATCACCGCAATGGTGGCGATGCGGTTCCGCTCCTCCCGCCTGCGCTGCTCCTCCTTTTTGCGCTGGAGCGCCGCCCGGCGCATGGCCTCGGTGTTCTGGCTGACGGTCTGCCGCCGCGCCTGCTGCTGGGGCTGCTGGGGGAGCCGCCCGGTAGCCGGCCGCTGGGGGCTTGCGCTTCTGGAGGCCGCCACCCGCTCGGCCGTAGTGGCCTTGGGGTAGGTCTGGGGCATACCCTTGATGGCGATGGGATGCTCCGAGGGGGCGGAAGCCTTGTACTGGAAATCAACGCCGGGGTTCTTGCGGAACTCCTCCATATCCTGGATCATCTCCGTGGCCGAGGCATACCGGTCCTTGGGGTCCAGGGCCATGCCCTTGAGGATGATCTGCTCCAGACCCGCGGGGATATTGGGATTCAGAGTGGAGGGCTTGGGCGCCCCGCCGTTGATGTGCTGAATGGCCACCGCCACGGGGGATTCCCCATCGAAGGGCGGGCGGCCCGTCATCATCTCGTACATGACGACGCTGAGGGAATAGATATCGGACCGGGAGTCCGTATAGCCGCCCTTGGCCTGCTCCGGGGAGATATAGTGGACGGACCCCAGGGCTTCCTTTGTCAGGGTATTGCTCTTGCTCATGACCCGGGCAATGCCGAAATCCATGACCTTCACGCTGCCGTCCTTCAGGACCATGACGTTGTGGGGCTTGATGTCCCGGTGGACAATGCCCCGGCTGTGGGCATGCTCCAGTCCCTTGGCGATCTGCATGGCGAAATGCAAGGTCTCCTTCCAATTGAGAACGCCCTTGACCTCCATATATTGCTTCAGGGAGATGCCGTCGATCAGCTCCATGACGATGTAGTTCGCCGCGTCCGAGGACGAAACGTCAAAGACCTGAACGATGTTGGGGTGGCTCAGCATGGCCACAGCCTCGCCCTCCGCCCGGAAGCGGCGGCGGAATTCCTCATCCCCCGAAAATTCGTCTTTTAAGATTTTCACGGCCACCTGCCGGTTCAGCCGGTGGTCCAACGCTTTGTAAACAACGGCCATGCCGCCGGTGCCGATGACCTCCAGGATCTCGTACCGGTCATCCAGCAGCCGTCCAATATATTGATTCATGTTGGCACTGCTCCTTTCAGATCGATACCAGAATGCTGGTCACATTGTCGGGGGACCCCCGCAGCTTGGCAATATCCAGCAGACGCTTGCAGCACTTTTGTTTGTTGACCCCGTGGATGACCTCGAAGAGCATCTCCTGGTCGTCCAGCATATTGCTCAGGCCGTCGGTACACAGCAGCAGATAGCTGCCCTTTTCCAGTTCCTGCCGGTAAAGGTCGGAAATAATGGTGGGTTCCGTGCCCACGGCCCGGGTAATCAGGTTCTTGCCCGGATAGGTCTTGGCGGTTTCCGGGGTCAGCTCTCCCCGGTCCACCATCATCTGCACCACGGAATGGTCCTTGGTGATCTGCCGGATGCTGCCATTGGAAATGCCGTAGCACCGGCTGTCGCCCACGTTGACGATAGACACCTGGTTTTTTCGGATCAGGGCCGCAACCAGCGTAGTGCCCATGCCCTCGAATTCCTCAAATTGATTGGCCTGGTCATAAACCGTGAAATTGGCAAGCTTCACGGCGCTGCGCAGGATCATGTCCGTTTTGTCCCAGTCGGCGGCATTGGACCAGCTGCGCTTGACCTCCTGAACGAATACGTCCACGGCCAGAGAGCTGGCCACATTGCCGGACTTGGCGCCTCCCATGCCGTCGCAGACCACGCACAGCAAGGCCCCCCGCCCCAGTTTTTCAATATGAAACGCGTCCTGGTTCTGTTTTCGGACGCAGCCGACATCCGTCAGGCCCCAGCTTTGCATGGAAAACACCTCTCTTTTTCAATTGACAGTTGACAATGGACAATTGACAATTATGGTGCGATGGGGAAGCCTTCTGTGAATTCTTTCACCGGTTCCGCATCGGTCTCGTAATTTGAATCATTTTTCCGGGACTGCACGAAAAAATTGTCAATTGTCAATTATGGTGCGATGGGGAAGCTTTCTGTGAATTCTTTCACCGGTTCCGCATCGGTCTCGTAATTTGAATCATTTTTCCGGGACTGCACGAAAAAATTGTCAATTGTCAATTATGGTGCGATGGGGAAGCTTTCTGTGAATTCTTTCACCGGTTCCGCATCGGTCTCGTAATTTGAATCATTTTTCCGGGACTGCACGAAAAAATTGTCAATTGTCAATTATGGTGCGATGGGGAAGCTTTCTGTGAATTCTTTCACCGGTTCCGCATCGGTCTCGTAATTTGAATCATTTTTCCGGGACTGCACGAAAAAATTGTCAATTGTCAACTGTCAATTGTCAATTTTATTCTGCTTGTTCTTTTGTAAATTTTCGTCTCAGCTGTCCGCAGGAAGCGTCAATGTCGCCGCCCAGGGTTCTGCGGACGGTAGCGGGGACGCCGCCGTCTTCCAGGGTCTTCTGGAAGGCCGCCACGGCCTCCCGGGTACTGGGCTTTAAGGGACTTTCCTCCACATGGTTCAGGGGGATCAGATTGAAGTGGCAGGGCAGCCCCTTCATCCGCCGCAGAAGCTCCCTGGCGTCCTCCGGCCGGTCGTTGACCCCGTTAATCATGGCGTACTCAAAGGAAATGCGCCGGGAGGTGGCCGCATAGTACCGGCGGCAGGCATCCAGCAGCTCCTGGCTGGGATAGGCCTTGTTCACCGGCATGATGGTATCGCGCACCGCGTCGTTGGGGGCGTGGAGGGATACGGAAAGGGTCAGCTGCAAATTGCGCTTTGCCAGCTCGTCGATCTTCGGCACCAGGCCGCAGGTGGACAGACTGATGTGGCGCATGGAAATATGCATGCCCTCCGGGCTGTTCACCAGCTCCAGGAAGCGCATCACATTGTCAAAATTGTCCAGCGGTTCCCCGATGCCCATGAGCACAATGTGGGAGATGGGCTGGCCGGAATCCACCTGGGTAAAGAGCACCTGGTCCAGCATCTCAAAGGGCTCCAGGCGACGGACCAGGCCGCCCAGGGTGGAGGCGCAGAAAGCACAGCCCATGCGGCAGCCAACCTCCGTGGAAATGCAGACCGTATTGCCGTAGCGATAGCGCATGAGCACCGTCTCCACGCAGTTGCCGTCGGACAGCTGCCAGAGGTATTTGATGGTGCCGTCTCTCTGGGACTCCTGCTTGCGGACCACCTGGGGCGCATAGATGGGATAGTCCTTCGCCAGCTGTTCCCGCAGGGCCTTGGGGAGGTTGGTCATCTCGTCATAGCCGCGGATGCCCCTATGGAGCCAGGTATAGACCTGCTTTGCCCGAAAGGCGGGCTGGCCCATTTCTTTGAAAAGCCCAGTCATCTCCCCCAGGGTCATGGATTTCAGATTCATGGTTTCCTCCGCATTCTGGAAATAAAGAAGCCGTCCGTATCGTGCTGCCCGGGAAGCAGGGTCAAATACCCCGTTTCATTCTCCGGGAACTCCGCCGGCAGGGGCAGCTTTTCCAGAGAAAAGTCCGGGTGTGCCTCCAAGAAAGCGTGAACCACATCTTCATTCTCCCTGGGAAGCAGCGTACAGGTGGAATACATCAGGATTCCGCCCTTTTTCACGTATTTTGCCTGATTCCACAGGATCTTCCTCTGCAATTCCGGCAGGGCCTCCGTTTCCTTCAGATCCCGGTAGCGGATATCCGGCTTTTTGCGGATAATACCGAGACCCGAGCAGGGCGCGTCCACAATCACCGCGTCAAAACGCCCTTCCCAGGCGGCCACGAAGGCGGAAGCGTCCTGCAGCCGGGCTTTCAGATTGGAAAGCCCCAGCCGGGCGGCCCCGCTTTCGATCAGCGGGATCTTATGGGTGTGGACGTCGCAGGAGAGAATGCTTCCCTGCCCCGCCATGGCCATGGCCGCCGCGAAGCTCTTGCCGCCGGGGGCGGCGCAGCAATCCAGCACTGCCATCCCCGGTTTCAGTCCGGCGCAGAGCACGCTGAGCTTGCTGGCCGGGTCCTGAACATAGTAGAGTCCTTCCCGGAAGGAGGGCAGCTGCTCCAGGCTGCCGGTGCCGGAGAGCACCAGGCAATTCTCCATCCAGCCATGGGGCCGGGCCTGAACGCCCTCTTCCTCCAGACGCTTCAAAAGCGCGTCCCGGCCGGTTTTCAGCGTGTTCACCTGAACCACGGTGTCCGGCGCTTCGTTGTCCGCTCGCAGCACCGCTTCCAGGGTGCCCTTTGGCAGAGCGGTTTTCAGAAGCGCCACCAGCTCCGCCGGATGGCTGTATTTGTCCTCGTAAGAAGTGGGTTCTTTCAGGGTGTCCTTGGTACGGACCGCATTGCGCAGCACCCCGTTTACCAGTCTTTCGCAGCCGGCAGGGCCGTATTTTTTTGCCAGGCGGACGGATTCGTTCACCGCCGCGCTGTCCGGGATCTTATCCAGCGCGTAGAGCTGGTAAAGGCCCAGGTGCAGAATATCCCGTACCACCGGGTGAAGCTTTTTCAGAGAACCCTTCAGAAGCTGGGCAAGGTAAAAATCCAGCTTCCCCCGGTTCTGCACCACGCCGTAGCAAAGCCGGGTGGCAAGCCCCGCGTCCCGGGCATCCAGCCGGTCCCGGCGGATGTACTCCTTCAGCACGGCGTTGCTCCACCCCTGCTGCCTGCGGCAGGCAATCAGCGCGTTCAGCGCCGTTTCCCGGGCGCCCATTTAACCTTCCAGGGGATGGCCCCGGAAGTAGTCCGGCGCGTTCATCCGCTTGCCGCCCTCGGCCTGCAAAACCCGCACTTCCACGGCCCCTTCGCCGCAGGCGATTTGCAGCCCCGTTTTCGTCAGGCCCAGAATTTCCCCGGGCTTGCCGCTGCCGGGAACCAGCCGGGTCTCATGGACCTTAAAAAGCTTTCCCTGCAGCTCCATGGTCGCCACGGGCCAGGGCTGTAAGCCCCGGACATGGTCGTGGACCTGCCGGGCGCTCTTCGTCCAGTCGATGGGGCACATGGTCTTTTCCAGCATGGGGGCGTAGCTGACCTTGCTCTCGTCCTGCTTCCGGGCGGGCAGCTTCCCGTTTTCGGCAAAGCGGGTCAAAGTTCTGCTCAGCAGGTCCGCCCCCAGCACCGCCAGCCGGTCCAGCAGCGCCCCGGCCGTCTCGTTTTCGCCGATGGGGGTCTTGGATACATCTATAATGTCTCCGGCGTCCATCTCCCGAATGAGGTACATGGCGGTAACGCCGGTCTCCTTCAGGCCGTCCAGCACCGCCCATTGATAGGGGGCTGACCCCCGGTAGGCGGGCAGCACGCTGGCATGGATATTGATGCAGCCAAGCCCCGGCACGTCCAGCACCTTCTGGGGCAGGATCCGGCCATAGGCCACCACGGCGCAGATATCCGGCTTCAGGTCCCGCAGCTGCCGAACCGTTTCTTCCTCCCGGAAGTTCTCCGGCTGGAATACGGGAATCCCGGCAGCCAGGGCAGTCTCCTTCACGGGAGAGGCCGTCAGCTTCATGCCCCGGCCCTTGGGCCGGTCCGGCTGGGTATAGACGCCCACTACCTCGAAGCCGTCTGCCAGAATCTTTTTCAGGCAGGTGGCCGCGATGTCCGGGGTCCCCATAAATACCACGCGCATGGTCAGGCCTCCTCGTTCAGCTCTTCATCGGTCAGGAATCGCTCCATGATCTCCGTGTAGACAATGCCATCCAGATGGTCCAGCTCATGGCAGAAGCACCGGGCGATCAGTTCCTCGCCCTCGGCCTCGAACCAGTTGCCGTCCCGGTCCTGGGCGCGGACCTTGGCGTAGTTGGGCCGCTTCACCAGACCGTACTTCCCCGGCACGCTGAGGCAGCCCTCCGCCCCCTCCTGCTCGCCGCTGGTCTCCAGCAGCTCGGGGTTCACCAGCTCCAGCATTTCATCCCCCAGGTCCACAATAACCACCCGGCGCAGGATACCCACCTGGGGGGCGGCCAGCCCCACGCCGTTGGCGTCCACCAGGGTTTCCTTCATATCGTCCAGAAGCTTATGGAGCCTCTTATCAAACTTCTCCACCGGACGGCAGACCTTGTGCAGACAGGGGTCCTTCACCGTCATGATTTTCCGAATTCCCATTTCTTTTCTCCTTATCCTTCAAAACCGTTCACATCCATATAAGCGCTGACGCCCCGCATGGTCTTGTCCTTTCCAAAGGCGGACAGAAGATAGGCCAGAGAAGCGCGGATATTCTTATCCAGACGGCACCGCAGGGTCAGCCGGTAACGGTACTGATAATTGATTTTCGGCACCGGGCTTGGGGCCGGGCCTAACAGCTCGTAGCCGCCCAAAGCGCCCTGTTTGCCCAGGGACAGCAGGCTGTCCCGGAATTTGGCGGCCCCCAGCAGCACCTGAGACTCCTGTAAGCCCTGAAAGGCGATGAGCACCTGATCCGCGAAGGGCGGCGCGTGCTGCACCTGCCGCAGCCGGATCTCCAGGTCATAAAACCGGCCGTAGTCCTGTTCCGCCGCCAGGCGGATCAGCTCGTGGTTGGGGGCCATGGTCTGAATGACCGCCCGGCCCTCATAGTCTCCCCGGCCCGCCCGGCCCACCACCTGGGTCAGCATGTCAAAGGTGGTCTCCCCGGCCCGGAAGCCCCCGGTAAAGAGGCTCAGGTCCGCGTCCAGCACCCCTACCAGGGTGACATTGGGCAAGTCCAGCCCCTTTGCCACCATCTGGGTGCCCAGCAGGATCCGCTGCTCCCCCCGGCGGAACCGGGAGAGAATGGCCTCGTGGGTATTGGTGGCGCTGACGGTGTCCGCGTCCATGCGGGCCACTTCCGTATCGGGAAACAATTCCGCCAGCTCCTGCTGCACCCGCTGGGTGCCCGTGCCCAGGGTTTTCAGGGGGCCGCCGCATTTGGGGCAGCGGTCCGGCACCGGCATGGAGTAGCCGCAGTAGTGGCACAAAAGGCGGTTATTGGCGCTGTGGTAGGTCAGCCGCTCGCTGCACCGGGGGCACTCCGGGGCCTCCCGGCAGTCCACGCAGACCAGCGCCCGGCTGTTGCCCCGGCGGTTGAGAAGCAGGATCACCTGCCTGTGGGCCGCCAGCGTATCATGGATGGCCTGCCGCAGGGGGTAGCTCAGTGTGCCGTCGTTGCCCAGCTTCAGCTCTTCCCGCATATCCACGATCTGTGTCTCGGGAAGAGGCCGGCCATTGTAGCGGTTTTGCAGCCGGTACAGCCGGTAGGTCCCCTGCCTCGCGTGGTACATACTCTCTACGGACGGGGTGGCCGAGCCAAGGAGCACCAGGGTCCCCTCCTTCACTCCCCGCCACATGGCCACCTCCCGGGCGGCATAGCGGGGCGCGTTTTCGGATTTATAAGAGTGCTCCTGTTCTTCGTCCAGGATGATAAGGCCCAGCCTTTCGCAGGGGGCAAACACGGCGCTGCGGGTCCCCACGACCACCCGGGCCTTTCCTTCTCTGACCCGCTTCCACTGGTCGCAGCGCTCACCGTCGGAAAGGCTGGAATGGAGCACCGCCACCTGGTCTCCGAACCAGGCGGCCATCAGCCCCAGGAGCTGGGGCGTCAGAGCGATCTCCGGCACCAGAAGGATGGCGCTCCTGCCGTCCTCCAGCGTCTGCATGATCAGGCGGATATAGACGGAGGTCTTGCCGGACCCGGTAACGCCGTAGAGCAGGGCCACCCCGGGGCTTTCCTCCCGGGATTGGGCCAGGAGTCCCTCAAAGCAGCGCCGCTGCTCCTCGTTCAGCACCAGGGGTTTTGTGACCTTCGCCGGTTGGATCTCCCGGCACCGCAGCACAGGACGCTCGGACAGCGCCACATACCCCAGCTTTTCCAGCCGGGCCACGGTCTGGGATGACGCGCCGGTATAGTAGCAAATGTCCTTCACACTGGCGGAACCAACGCCGCAGAGCAGCTGCAAAACGCTTTTCTGCATAGCCGCGCCCCTGGGGCGGCTCATGGCAAAGTCCATAGCCTGCTCCGCCGGAACGGCCAGGGCGGCGATCTTCTCCGTCCGGTCAGAGGTTTTTCGCAAAAGCTCTGCCTGGGCGGTGATCCACTTCTTGCGGGCGAGATAAGCAAGGGCCTCCCGCCGTTTGTCCCCATCCGGGATCAACGCGCTGAGTGCCGTATCCCGGCACGCACCGCCCAGATCCCGCATGGCTTCCAGGATTTCCCGCGCTCCCTCCTTGCGGATGACAGCCTGCTCCCAGCCGCGGTCCTCGGTCAGAGAGAAGGTGTCCCGCTGGCGGAACCAAAGCCCCGCCGGGAGCATGGCCCGGGCAGCGTCGTAAAAGGTGCAGAAGCAGCGCTCCCGCAGGAACGCCGCCAGACGCAGCTGCAAAGGGGTCAGCAGGGGCGCTTCCTCCAGGCACTGGGCAACGGCCTTGAGCTTTTCCCCGCCGCCCTCCGAAACCGTCACCACAATGCCCTCCGCGGCGGTATTGCCCCGGCCGAAGGGCACCTGGACCCGATGGCCGGGCTGAAGGGACATTCCCTCCGGAATACGGTAAGAATAGAGCTTATCGATGGCAAAATTTGCCGCCGAAACGGCAATCCCCGCAATCATACCCATCCCCCCGTCTCCGTGTGGCTTGCAGGGAAACTCCGGGCGATCCGCCGGGAGCTTCCTCAGTTCTTATACTCGTCCTTGACGGTGGCGCTGAGCTCGCCGTCGGCGACCTCCTGGATGGCCATGGTCACAGGCTTCTCCGGCAGGTCCTCATGAAATTCCTCCGCTTCCGCGGCGATCTGACGGGCCCGATGGGCTACCAGGTTCACCAGCAGATAACGGCTCTCAACTTTGGTCAGCAAATCGGCAACAGGTGGGTAAAGCATAGTTTTGATTCCTCCATAGAACGTTTCCCGTCATCGCGAACCGGTCGGCAGACCGGTTCGGCAATGACATATAATTTGTCGGGGTCCCGCGCGCCATGCGCGGATGCCCGCTGTTTACTTTTCGATAATGCGCAGAATCTCTTCCGCGCAGCGTCTGGCGTCGTCGTTGACCACCACATGGTCATACCACGCCCGCTGCTCCATCTCCCATTTGGCCCGCTCCATGCGGATGGTGATCTGGTCCTCCGGGGTATCGTTGCGGCCCCGCAGGCGGCGCTCCAATTCTTCCACGGAGGGGGGCATAATAAACACCAGCTCCGCCTCCGGGTAATTATTCTTCACATTTCTCGCCCCGACCGGTTCAATGTCCAGCAGCACATGGCCCTTGGCCCGTTTTTCCTCGACCTGCGCTCTGGGGGTACCGTAGAAATTCCTGTTGTGCTCGTCATATTCCAGCATTTCGCCGCGGCGGATCATCTTCTGAAATTGTTCCCGGGTCACGAAATAATAGTCTCTTCCGTCCACCTCGCCGGGTCTGGGGGGCCGGGTGGTTGCGGAGACGGAAAAATAAAGGTCCTTCCGCCGGGCCATCATCTCTTTGACCACCGTTCCCTTGCCCACGCCGGAGGCGCCGGAGATCACGATCAGTTTCCCCACTTACTCTCTCTCCTCTTCATCCGCCGTCTCAAGCCCCGCCCACCGTGCGGTCAGGGTCTCCGGAGTCAGGGCGGACAGAATTACATGGTCCGTATCCATCAGAATGACGGATTTGGTCTTTCGGCCGTAGGAGGCGTCGATCAACATGCCCCGGTCCTTGGCCTCCTGCACAACGCGCTTGATGGGCGCGGAGTCCGGCGCCAGAATGGAAAGCACCCGCTCCTGGGACAGCATACTGCCGAAGCCGATATTCAGAAGCTTCATATTTTCCGCTCCTTACTCGATGTTCTGGGTCTGCTCCCGGATCTTTTCCAGCTCGGCCTTGATCTCCACCACCACCCGGGCCAGGCGCACATCCGAGCACTTGGAGCCGATGGTATTGGCCTCCCGGTTCATCTCCTGCAATAGGAAATCCAGCTTCCGGCCAATGGGGCC
Organism: bacterium; assembly: GCA_963661735.1. Lineage (GTDB taxonomy): Bacteria > Bacillota > Clostridia > Oscillospirales > Oscillospiraceae > Faecousia. Next base: position 19,434 of record CAVLCF010000007.1, read on the forward strand.
GCCCGCGTCCAGCATGGTATTCATCTGGTTCAAGTGGCTGCGCAGCCGGACCGTTTCCTCGTCCACAGCAACCTTGTCGGCAAAGATGGCCGCTTCCGTGAGAATGCGGCTTTCGTCAATGGCCGTATTTGCCAGGACTTCCTTCAGCTTGGCCTCCAGCCGCGCCCGGTAGTCCGCCACGGTCTGGGGACTGCCCGCCTCTACCTGCTCCACCAGAGAGAGGACAGTCTCCCCTCTTCCCCGCAGGTCCGCGGCCAGCGCCGTGCCCTCGGTGCGGCGCATGGCGTCGAAATTCGCCAGAGCCTTTTGGACGACGGTCAGGAAGTCCGCCAGCAGCTGCTCTTCATCCACCGGGGGCTTGTCCAGCAGGAATACATCCGGGAGGCCGGAGAGCATGGAGACCGTGATCTCCCCTGCCAGACCGTATTCCTGCTGCATCTGCCGCATTGCGGCCAGATACCCCTCCGCCATGGGCTTATTCAGGCTCACGGCGATCTCCTGGGCGCCCTCGCCGCGGACGGACACAAATACGTCTACCTTACCCCTGGAAATGGATGCCTTTACCGCCTGCTTTACGGCGTCCTCCCCGAAGGAAAGGCCCCTGGGCAGCTTTACCGTACAGTCCAGATAGCGGTTGTTGACGCTGCGCACCTCTACGGTGAATTCTCTGCCGTTTACCGTTTCCACGGCACGGCCGTAGCCGGTCATGCTTTTCACCATGGTCATGATCTCCTTCTATTCCGCCGCGCTTTCACGGCGCATCAATTTTCAGCCGGATCAATCTTCGCGGATACGGGTTCCGCTTTCAGAGTTCCCAATTCCTTGTATGCGTCGCTGATGCTGACCGTCGCCTTAAAGGTGGACGTCCCGACCTCCGCGCCGGTAAAGTCCACGACCACAGCCACATCCTCCGGCGTTACCCTGGAGATCAGCGTTGTGGGGCCCCGCAGGGTGACGACCAGCTTTTCCGTGATCAGCTCCACCGACAATCCCTCGGGAACGTTGACGCTCTGGATATTGGTAATGGTCAGCTCCTTGGTAGCTAGACCGTGGAAGGACACATCCGCCGTAACCTCCGTAATGCCGGTCAGGTTGGTAATGCCCTCGGGCAGGGAAATGGCGAAGGTCAAGCTTGCGGAACTCTTGGTGATATCCGCCAGGTTGATGGTACCAATGGTCAGGGTATCGCCCAGGTTTTCCAGGGCCGCCTCGCTGCCGGAAACCCGGATGGTCTCGGCGCTGAGCTTCACGGTGGTATTGTCCGCGTCCGCGCCGCCGCCGGGCACCAGATTATAGGTCAGACGCAGGTCCTTCACCCGCCGGATGGACACATCCAGCCGGACCTGTTCCACATCCGTGGTAATCAGCCGGGCGTCCACAGGATCCCCCTGGTCGTCGCACAGGGTATAATTATAGGTTTCGCTGATGGACTCCCGCCGTCCGTCCAGGTCCACGGAAATGGTCGCCATGGCAATGGAATTGACAACGGACTCCGGCCCTGTCACCGTGACCTCCGGGTAATCCAGGGTCTTATTCTCCCGGTCGATCATGAAGCCCTCAGCCGTGGAGCCCACCCAGACCACCTCTACGGGTACGGTCTTGCTGACGCGCCGGACCACAGTGACATAGATGGTGTCCGGCTCCTTGGTCTCGATAACAAAGGCGTTGCTGGCCACCTCGCCGGGGAAGGTGGGGGTGGAATAGCTGATGGGGATCTGTGTGCCGGGTTCCCGGATCTTCGACAGATCCGCCTTGATGGTGATGTTGGCGGAATTGACCTTGCTCAGGTCCGAACGGTTGCCGGACAGGCGCAGATTTACCGTATTGGAGGAAACCGCCGTGACCATCAGCCCGTTTTCATTCAGAACGGACTCCCCCTCCCAGACGATGGGAATGTTGTAATAGGTATCCGTGGAGCCGGGGCTTACGGTGGTGATAACGTACAGCCAGAGCCCGAACGCGATGGCCAGAGACAGCAGCATATATCCGATCTTACGCTTCATGGTCCTGGTCCTCCTTTCCGGGTTTTCCCAGCTTCTGCCGCAGGATCTGGCCGATGTTCCGGTTCTCCTGCTGGTCCTCCTCGGGGCACAGGGCATTGCGCAGCAGCTTTTCCAGAGTCTTGGGTGCCAGATGGCGCTTGAGCATGCCGCCCATGGCCACGGAGATGGTGCCGGTCTCCTCGGAGACAATGACCACAACCGCGTCGGAGTTCTCGCTCATGCCCACGCCCGCGCGGTGCCGGGTGCCCAGGTCCGCCGCCAGCCGGTCGCTGGTGGACAGGGGCAGTACACAGCCCGCGGCCTTGATCTTTCCTTCCCGGATAATCATGGCCCCGTCGTGCAGGGATGCCTTGGGGAAGAAAATATTCCGGATCAGCTGCTCGGACACCCGGCCGTCAATGGTGGTGCCGGTTTTCACATAGTCGTCCAGGCTTGCCTCCCGGGTAAAGACGATCAGCGCGCCCACCTTTTCCCGGCTCATGCAGTCGCAGGCCGCCACGGTCTGGCTGATGACCATATCCATCTCCGCCACGGGCTTGGCCCCGCCGAACAGGGCCCCCAGGCGGACGCTTCCCAGATGGTCCAGCATCCGCCGCAGCTCCGGCTGGAACAGCACCACCAAGGCCAGCAGTCCTATGGACAGGAACTGGTTGATGAGGAAGCTCAGGGTATACAGGTGCATCACGTCCGTCAGGGCCGCGATGACCACCACCACGATCACCGCCCGGGCCACGCGCATGGTGCTGGGCGTGCGGATCAGAGGCAGCAGCCGGTAAATTAAGAACGCAACAACAACAATATCCAGATAATCGGACCACTGCATCCGCGTGACCTGCTGCAATAAGCTATGCAATGCTTCCATGCTCGAACCCTCTTTTATGTCAACTTTTTCAGATCGCACACAATCTTATGGTATACTTATCTATTATCCGGTTTATTATAGCGGATTCTTCCCCGGTTGGCAATAGATATTCTGCATAAAATTCTTTCCAGCGCCGCGCCCTCTTTCGCCCCTTTTCGGCATCCGGAGAAGGGCTTTTTCTCCCATTCTCTTCCATTCCGCCCCAAAGGCGAATTTTCCCGGGAAAGCGGTCCTTTCCCGGGAAATGTAAACTTTCTGCGCTCACGCGCCCAGTGCCCGCAGCAGGGCGTTTGTCTGGGCCGGGGAGGCGTCGTGGCCGAAGCTGACCCGGACGGTGCCCTTTTCCAGGGTCCCCGCGCTTTCGTGGGCCAGGGGCGCGCAGTGCAGCCCCGCCCGGACAGCGATCCCCCGCCTGCCCAGGGTCTCCGCGATCTCCTCGCAATCCGCCTTTCCCTGAAAGGAAACGGTCATGGCCTGGTGGGGGCCGGAAAACACCCGATAGCCCATTTCCTCCAGCGCTCTCGCGCAGACCATGGTCTGCCCATGGCCCCGGGCAAAGATTTTTTCCGTCGTCAGGCAGCGGACAAGACGGATCCCCGCCGTCAGTCCCGCCGCCCCGGGCACATTCACAGTCCCCGCTTCCAGCCGTTCCGGCAGGTCCTCCGGCATGGTCTTCTCCCGGGACAGGGTGCCCGTGCCGCCGAAGAGCAGGGGCTTTCCCGGGTCGCCGCAGAGCAAAAGGCCCGTACCCTGGGGGCCTAACAGGCCCTTGTGGCCGGGCATAGCAATGAATTCCGCCCCCAGAGCGCCCATGTCCACCGGCAGACTCCCGGCGGACTGGGCCGCGTCCAGAATGAAGGGCACGCCCGCCGCCCGGCATTCCGCCGCCATCTCCCCCACCGGCAGAATATAGCCGAATACGTTGGACACATGGGTGAATATCGCCCCGTCCACCCCCTGCCGCAGCTCCCGCCGGAAGGCATCCAGCAGCTCTTCCCAGCAGAACAGCCGCCGCCCGGCGACCCTCACCCTGCACTCCCGGGCATACAGGGGCCTGGTGACGGCATTGTGCTCAAAGCCGGAGATCAGCACCCGGCTTCCGGGCCGGAATACACTGCCGATGGCGATATTCAGCCCATGGGTGCAGTTGGTCGTCAGCACCACCTGCTCCGGCTTGCAGGAAAACAGTGCCGCCGCCTGCTCCCGGCAGTCAAAAACGATTTCCGCCGCCGCCATGGCCGCCCCGTAGCCGCCCCGGCCCGGGTTGGCAGCCTGAACCATGGCTTCCGCCGCCGCCCGGACCACCTGGGGCGGCTTGGGAAACGAGGTGGCCCCGTTGTCCAGGTAGATCATAGGGTAATCTCCTGGTATTTTCCGTTTTCCAGCACGTAGACCCTTCGCCAGCTCAGCCCGTCCTGCCGCAGGGCGTCCACCGCCTTGTAGATATTGGCGCTGCGCAGAGTCAGGCCGTAGCCGCAGCCCTGCTGCTCCATCCACTTGGGCGTCCGGCTCAGGCTGCCGGAAATGCCCCTGGCCCCCAGGCTTCGCTCCCCCCGCTGGGCGTATGTCACCGAGCGGAAGGTAATCAGATATTGCTTCATAAAAATTCCCTCCCGGGCACATTCTATGCCCGAGAGGGATATTTTGTCATTTTTCTTCCAGCAGGCACACCGCGTGGCAGGCCATGCCCCTGCCCTCGCCGGTAAAGCCCAGGTGTTCCTCGGTGGTGGCCTTGACGTTGACCCTGCGAGGGTCGATGCCAAGCCGGGCGGCGATATTTTCGGTCATCTCCCCGATATAGGGCCGCAGCTTTGGCCTCTGGGCAATCATGGTCACGTCGATATTGCCGACCTGAAATCCCGCCGCGTCGATCTTTTCCCCCACCCGGCGCAGCAGCTCCCCGGAGTCCGCGCCTTTGTAGCGCATATCCGTATCCGGGAAATGGAGGCCGATGTCCCCCAGCCCCGCCGCCCCCAGGAGCGCGTCCATAACGGCGTGGAGCAGCACGTCCGCGTCGCTGTGCCCGTCCAGGCCCAGCTCAAAAGGAATGTTCACGCCGCCCAGGATCAGCTCCCGGCCCGGTACCAGGGCATGTACGTCATAGCCGTGTCCGATCCTCATTGTTCTTCCTCCAACAGCAATTCCGCGATTTTCAGGTCCAGCGGCGTCGTCACTTTCAGGTTCCGCTCGTCCCCTTCGATCAGACGGATCTTCATTCCCAGGCGCTCCACCGCGGAGCAGTCGTCCGTAACCGCCGCCTTGTCCGCCGCGGCCTTTTGCAGAGCGCCCCGCAGCAGGTCGAAATCAAAGACCTGGGGCGTCTGCACTGCCCGAAGGGCGCTTCTGTCCGGGGTGGATTCGATCAGGCCGCTTTTCTCCACCTTAATGGTGTCCTTTACGGGGACAGCCGGGGCCGCCGCGCCGTAGCTGTGGGCCGCCCGGACGGTCCTGTCAATGAGCGCCGGCGTCACCAGGGGCCGGGCCCCGTCCTGAATGGCCGCCAGTTCTATGCCTTTGGACAGGGCGTTCAGCCCCAACCAGACGGACTCCCGCCGGCTGCCGCCGCCCGCCACCACGGCCTTTACCTTATCCATTCCGGCGCACAGGTCCGTAATGGGCAGGATCAGGTCCTCTCGGGTGACAACGACGATCTCCCGGATGGCGTCCGTCTCCTGAAATGCCCGGACCGTCCTTACGATCATAGGCTCGCCGCCCAGCGGGGCCATGACCTTGTCGATGCCCCCCATGCGGGAGGCCGTGCCTGCCGCCACGATCACCGCGCCGCAGATCTTCAGGGGTAGCACCTTCCGGGCCGCCCTGGCCGCCTGAGAAAGCACCATGTTCACAGCTCCTTTATCAGCTTCTTATAGTATTCGCCCCGGACCATAAAATTCTTGAACTGGTCAAAGGCGGCGCTGGCCGGGCTCATGAGCACCACGTCTCCGGGCTCCGCCGCCCTGGCCGCCGCCAGCGTGGCCGCCGTAAAGTCGGCGCAGTCCACGATCTCCGGCTTGCCGGGCGCATATTCCGGAGCGTTTTCCACCGCCGTCCGGATCTTCGGCCCGGTGGCCCCGCCAAGAAACAGCTTTTTCACATGGGCGCAGATTTCCGGCCCCAGCACGTCATAGGGGATGTGCTTGTCGTAGCCCCCCGCGATGAGGATCACCTTCTCCGGGAAGCTCCGCAGGCCCGCAATGGTCCGGCTGGGGGAGGAGGCAATGGAGTCGTTGTAGAACCGCACCCCGTCCTTTACCCGCACCAGCTCGATCCGGTGCTCCACGCCGCCGAAGTTCTTTGCCACCTGCCGAACGGCGTCGTCCGTTGCCAGGCCCTCTACCAGGGCGATGGCCGCCATATAATTTTCAATATTGTGGGCGCCGGGGATCAGGATATCCTTGCTTTCCAGGATCTTCTCCCCCCGGCGGTAGATGGTGCCGTTTTCCTCCCAGACGCAGTTGGTTTTCTGTCTCCGGGAGAAGAACCGGGTCTCCCCATTGCCCCGCAGCCGCGCCGTAATGGCGTTGTCGGCGTTCAGCACCAGAATACCGGTTTTGTCCTGAAACCGGTAGATATTCTTCTTGGCCTCCACATATTCCTCCATATCCTTGTGGATATCCAGATGATTGGGGGCCAGATTGGTGATGAGGGCCCGCTGGGGGCTGCGCTCCATGTCCATCAGCTGGAAGGAGCTGAGCTCCACCACGGCGAAATCGTCCTTCCGCATCTTCCGGCACAGGGGCAGCAGAGGCGTTCCGATATTGCCCCCCAGCCAGACGGTTTTGCCGGAAGCCTTCAGCATTTCGCTGACCAGGGTTGTGGTGGTGGTCTTGCCGTCAGAGCCGGTAACGCCAATCAGATTGCAGGGGCAGACCTCGAAGAACACCTCCATCTCCGAGGTGATCTTCGCCCCCCTGTCCCGCAGAGCCTGAATGGCCGGGTTGCCGGGGTGCATACCGGGAGTCCGGAATACCACATCCGCCTGTACGCCCTCTAAGTACCCTTCCCCCACATGGAGCTTACAGCCCGCGCTTTCCAGCTCCAGGACCTCCGCGTCCAGCTTCTCCCGGGGCGTCCTGTCGCAGCCTACCACATCGCAGCCGAATTCCAGCAGCAGCCGCACCAGGGGCCGGTTACTGACGCCCAGCCCCAGTACCGCGATTTTTTTATTTTTCAAGGATTGAAAGTAGCTTTCAAATGCGTCCATATCGCTTCCACCTTTCTGTTTGCTTTAGTATATCCCACCGGGCAGGATTTTGCAAGCAAGAAGGGCAGTCACGCGAAAAAATGGAAGGTCACCCAACCTCAACGGCCCGCAGCCGCTCCACCACGCTTTGCTTTGCCGCGCGGCGGTACATGGCCGCCGGAATGGCGCAGCCCAGCAGGGCAAAAACCGGAAGCAGTACCACCACGGGGATAATGCTGAACCGGTAGCGATAGAACCAGAACGCCTTTTCCAGCATCCCTCCCAGCAGCGGATTCAGCGCCATGGACAGCAGCCCCGCGGCCAACCCGGAGCCCAGGGTATAGAAGAGCCCCTCCCACAGCAGCATCCGTTTCAGCTGACGTCCGGTCATGCCTACGGCCTGCAAGACGGCGAACTCCCGCCCGCGGGACAGAATAGAGGTCATCATGGCATTGAAGAAATTGAGGATACCCACCAGGCCGATGATGGCGCAGAGCAGACCGCCCAGCAGCAGGAACATACTCCGGAAGGACGCGACCTCCGCCCGGAGAGTCGCCTTGCTCTCATACATAAGCTCGGAGTTTTCCGCGCCTGTCAGCGCCGCAAGATAGCGCTCCGCAGCCTCCTCTGCGGCGGAGTCCGGGGTGTCGAACAGATACACCATGGGGATGGGCTCCTTGCCGCCGTCCCGGGCCAATTTGCTTACAGGCAGCACGAAGCTGTAGCCTAAGGTGCCGTAGCGGTAGCTCATGGCGTAGGGCACCGTCACATAGGCGCAGACGGTATAATCCACGTCGTGGCTCTTGGCGACATAATATTGGAGATATTCCTCCGGGGTATTTTCGTCGCAGGGCTCCCCGGTGCGGTTGTCGATATAATAGGCATCCTCCACATAAGTAATGGTCTGGGTACTGCCGATTGGGGGGTAGTTTGCGGACTGGATGACATTACCGTAGTCATCCACGGGAACGGCCAGGGCAATGGCGTGACTGTCTGCCCGGAACAGGGGCGACAAATCTCCATCCACAACGGTGAGCTTTTCAAACAGGCTGTCGTCCAGGCCCTCCAGCTGGATATCCATCCCAACCAGTGACCCCCGGCGGGACAGCTGCGCCAGCTCCGTCTCCACCGTTTCTGGAAAACCGAACCGCGCTCGGCAGGCCCGCCAGCTTTCTTCCGATGTCCAGCCGATGGCCCCCGTCCATTTGTAGCCGCAGCCGGACAGGGATTGGGTGGTATTCGCCTGAATGTCCGCAATCAAGTCCTGTGAAAAGTATTCCTCCGTTCCATAGCGAAAGCGGAAATAGTCCGTGCTGCTGACAATAAAATCCGCGCAGGTCTGTTTTGCCAGATACTTTTCCGTGTCGATGCCCCCGGTGAAGGTCACCAGCACGTTCAGCAGCACCACCGACAGCGCAAGGGACAGTACCACGAGCACCGTCTTGCTCCGGTTTCTGCCCAAATTGGCCAGCGCCATCTGCCGGACGCCTGCCCCGCGGGTCCCGCGGCGCTTTTTCCCGGTACCCGCTGCCTCCGTATACTTCACCGCCTCCACCGGAGAGACCTTTGCGGCGATCCGGCCCGGGCGGGCACAGGAGAGCAGCACCGTAATGAGGGTAAACAGGGCGGCGGCAAGAAAAATCAAGGGAGAGGTGCTGACAGTGGTCACCCCGGCCCCGAGGGTGGTTCTCGCCATGACCACCGGGGTCAGTCCCGCCCCCACGCCGTAGCCCAGCAGCAGCCCCAGGGGGAGCCCGGCGGCCCACAGCAGCAGCGCCTGCCAGCGAATGATCCGCCGCAGCTGCCGGGGCGTGACCCCGACGGTTTTCAGCAGGCCGTAGTAGCGGATATCCCCGGTGACGGAAATCTGGAAGATGTTGTAGATAATGAGGTATCCGGTGAAGATGATCAGAACCAGAAAGGCTATCCCGGCCCAAACGGTCGCTGCATCCACACCCTCCCCCAGCCGGGCGGAGGTATAGCCCCAGTTGACCCCGATGCGGACCACGTTTTCGCTTCCATCCGGCTCCCAGGAATACCCCAAATCGGAATCCACCCGCTCCATCTGTCCCCGGATATCCACAGGGGATACCAGCATCACATTCAAATCCGTGCGGAAGGGCTGCAGCCCCGCAGCAGCCGCCTCGGCCTGCAGCGTCTGGGCGTATTCCTGGGAGATGTTGATGTAGTGGACAGGGCTGAGTTCGTCATATTCCCACCACCCCGCCAGAGTAAAGGTGTCCGTTTTTTCGTAGGCAGTCTGGTTTTTGTCTCCCACGGTGAAGGTGAGCTGAATTTGCGCCCCCAGCTTCGGTTCCACGCCCAGCAGCCTCAGGGCGGCTGTATCCATGGTCACCTCTTTGCCGCCCTTTGGCGCGTGTCCAGTCTGAGGCTGCGCATAGCTCCAGGCAGCGCAGTTGTCATCCATGAAGCTGACCTCGGCAGGAACCTTGGCAAACGCGCCGGTATCCAGGAAACCAACGGTGGTACGTTTGCCCACAGCCTTTATTTTCGGGTGGGCGGCAATGGCCTGGGCCTGCTCCTCCTTGACCTCCTTGAAGGTCCCGTGGCAATAGCCGCCGATCTGGCGGAAGGTATAGGTCTCATAGCTGGAATTGATGGACAGAGCCACCGTAAAAAGAGAGGTGAACAGAAGCGCCGTCAGCGCGATGGCAGCCACGGCGATGGCGTTCCGCTTCCAGGCCGCCCGGAGGGTGCGGACACTCAGTCGGCGGATACAGCCCCGATTTCTGACGTTCATGCCCGCGCCCTCCTCGTCTGGATGTGCCCGTCCTCAATGCGGATGATCCGGTCCGCCATCTGGGCGATCTCATCATTGTGGGTGATCATCACAATGGTCTGGGAGAATTTCTGGCTGGTGACCTTCAAAAGCCCCAGAACGTCCTGAGAGGTTTTGGAGTCCAGGTTTCCGGTAGGCTCGTCCGCCAGCACAATGGCGGGTGTCGCCGCCAGCGCCCGGGCGATGGCCACCCGCTGCTGCTGGCCGCCGGAGAGCTGGCTGGGCAAAGCTTCCAGCCGCCCGTCCAGGCCCAGGGTTTTCACGATCTGCTGAATGAACGCCTGGTCCGCCTTCCTTCCGTCCAGCTGAATAGGCAGGACGATGTTCTCATACACATTCAGCACCGGAACCAGATTGTAGCTCTGAAACACAAAGCCGATCTTGCGGCGGCGGAAAATGGTCAGCGCCTCATCCTTGAGGGAGAAAAGATCCTTTCCGTCCACCGTCACGGTTCCGGATGTGGGCCGGTCCAGCCCGCCCAGCATATGCAGCAGGGTGGATTTCCCGGAACCGGAGGTGCCCACAATGGCCACGAACTCCCCCTGCTCCACCGCCAGATTTACCCCGTCCAGCGCCTTCACCGCCGTCTCCCCGGAGCCGTATGTTTTGCACAAATCCCTGGTTTCTAAGATATACATCATTTGCCTCCATAAAGAAAAGTCTGTACTGTTCGCACACTACAGACTTTACCATGGAAATCTTTCCACATGCTTTCCGAAATCTAACAGAACGGACAGATTTCATGTTCTGGGCAGGTAAATGGAGAAGGTGCTGCCCGCGCCTACCTTAGAGGTAAGCTTGGTGTAGCCGCCCTGTCCCTCGGCGATCTGGCGCACCAGATAGAGGCCGATGCCCACGCCCTCGGTATCCCGATACGCCGCGCCCCGGTAGAAACGCTGGAACACCCTGGGCTGTTCCGCCTCTTCGATCCCCGGCCCGGTGTCCCGGACATGGATGGCGGAGAACATGGGGTACGCCGTGGCGGTGACGGAAACAGCCCCGCCGGACGGCGCATACTTCACGGCGTTGTCCAACAGATTATAGATGGCCTCCTCCGTCCACTTGGGATCAAAAGCCGCCTCCGCGTCCGTAGGAGCCAATGCAACAGAGATGCCCTTTGCCTCTGCCTTTGGCAGGATTTGCTTCACGGCGGATTCCATCACCGTCTGCAGCCGCCCGTTTTCCGGATGCAGCGCGATGACCCCGGATTCTAAGCGAGAGGTTTTTACCAGGGCATCGATGAGGCCCTGGAGCTTGCGGGTCTGGGCGTCCAGCGCCTCCAGGCATTCGGCATTTCCCGGCTGCTCCATCAGCAGCTGGGTATAGAGCCGGATATTGGCAATGGGCGTTTTGGTCTGGTGGGAGATGTCCCCAATCAGGCTTTTCAGTTTTTCCTTTTCCGCGGCGACGTTCCGGGCAGACGCGGTGGAGGCGGCGAGATAGTTGGCCAGCTTGCTTTCCAGCGCGGAGAGCAGGCTTTCGTCAAAGCTGTCCTCCGTAAAATTCCCCTGCATGGCCTCTTCCAGCATCCGGTTCAGATTTTCCAGCAGGTGGCGGGTCCGAAGGTGCTCCCAAAGGGCCGCCGCAAGGGATAGGACCGCCGCCCCAATCAGGATGTATTCCAAGGCCCCCATATCAGCCTCCTACCCAGGTATAGCCAATGCCATACACCGTCTTTAAGTACCGGGGGCTGGAGGGGGCGTCCTCCAACTTGCCTCGCAGCCGCTTTACCGTAACGGACAGAGCGTTTTCATCCACGAATTCTGCCCCGTCCGTCCAGATGCGGTCCACCAGCACCGCCCGGGACAGGGTCTGTCCCCGGTTTTCCACCAGCAGGCGCAGAAGCTTTTGCTCCGTCTTGCTCAGCTCCAGCGGCTTTCCGTCCTTGCGGAACTCCATTGCGTCAAAATCAAAGCGGAACGGCCCTGTTTCTATGCAGGCCGTTTCCCTCCCCCGCCGGAGCTGTGCATGGACCCGCGCCCGGAGCACCGCCAGGGAAAAGGGCTTGGTGATATAGTCATCTGCCCCGGATTCCAGCCCCGTCACAATATCCGTTTCCAGATCATTGGCCGTCAGCAAAATCACCGGCACCCGGCTTCTCTCCCGCGCCGCCTGCAAAAGCTCCAGACCGCTGCCGTCCGGCAGGTTCACATCCAGAATCAGCAGATCAAAGGTTTCCCGCGCCAGTGCGGTACGGGCCTGGGCCAATGTGCCGCAGCACAGCACCTGAAGCTCCGGCCCCTGAAGCGCAAGCTGAATACCCTTTCCCAGCGCAGCGTCGTCCTCCAGCAAAAGAATTTTCTGCAAGGCAAATCCCTTCTTTCGTTTTTTCTATCATAACACACGAAGCAAGGAAAGTCGATGTGTCTCCGTTCTTAAATCTTTCTTACCGTTCCAAAGCATTTGACAATTGCCCTCTTTTGGAGTACAATAACCCCGCGACTGGGCCGGACAGCCGCGGATGGGATCCGAAAGGACCCAGATGAGGAAAGTCCGGGCTCCACAGGGCAAGGATAACGGGTAACGCCCGCCGGGGGCAACCCCAGGACAAGTGCAACAGAGATATACCGCCCATCGACTTCTTTGGAAGCCGATGGGTAAGGCTGAAAAGGTGCGGTAAGAGCGCACCCAGCCCATGGAGACATGGGTTTTATGATGTAAACTCTATCCGGAGCAACACCGTGTGTGGGACAATAGGCTTGCCCGGCCGTCCCCAAGAGGTGGCTTGATCCCGTGAGCAATTGCGGGGCTAGATAGATGGCTGTCAAGACAGAACCCGGCTTACAGGCCCAGTCGCTACCGTGAAAGTGCCGCAGAGGATTGCGGCGCTTTTTTGCTGCCCGGTGGGGCCGGGACCCCCGCTTGACTTTTCCCGTCCGGCTTGCTATACTCCGGGAAAAGCCCTCAGGAGAATGATTGACTATGGAAAAAGCATTGATCGGCATGAGCGGCGGCGTGGACAGCTCCGTGGCGGCGTACCTGACCCAACAGGCGGGCTACGACTGCATCGGCGCCACCATGCGGCTGTTCGGAAACGACGTTCTGGGCGAGGACCAACAGAGCACCTGCTGCTCCCTGGACGACGTGGAGGACGCGAAAAGCGTGGCCCGCCGGATGGGAATGCCCCACTATACCTTTAATTTCCAGGATGCCTTCCGGGAAACGGTCATGGACAAATTCGTCCGCTGCTACGAGCGGGGCGACACGCCAAGCCCCTGCATCGACTGCAACCGCTACCTGAAATTCGGCGCTCTGCTGCACCGTGCCCGGGAACTGGGCTGCAGCCGCGTCGTTACCGGTCATTACGCCCAGATCCGCCGGGACCCGGAAACCGGAAGATATCTTCTGTATAAGGCCGCGGACAGTGCCAAGGACCAGACCTATTTTCTCTACTGTCTGACCCAGGATATGCTCGCCCATACTCTGTTTCCCCTGGGCGGCCTGACAAAGCCCCAGGTCCGGGCCATTGCGGAAGAACATGGCTTCGTCACCGCCCGGAAGCATGACAGCCAGGATATCTGCTTCGTGCCGGACGGGGACTACACCGCCTTCCTGGAGCGCTACACCGGCAAAACCTACGCCCCCGGCGATTTTCTGGACGAAACCGGCCGCGTTATGGGGAAGCACCGGGGGGCCGTCCGCTATACCATCGGCCAGCGCAAGGGACTGGGACTGGCCATGGGGGAGCCTGTCTACGTCTGCCGGAAGGATATGCGGGCCAATACCGTTACGGTAGGCCCCAACAGCGCCCTGTTTTCCCGGGGGCTGCGGGCCAACGACTGGAACTGGTTCCCCTTCCCGGAATTGGCCGAGCCCATGGACATCACCGTCAAGATCCGCCACAGCCAGTTTGAGCAGCCCGCCCGGGTCATCCCGGAAGCGGACGGCTTCGCCCGGGTCGAATTCACCGAACCCATGCGGGCCGTTACCCCCGGCCAGGCGGTGGTCCTCTACCGGGGCGACATGGTCCTGGGCGGCGGCGCCATTACGGAGGCCATAGGGTAGGTAGCAAACACAAAAACGGGGCATGACCGCCTTTGCCGCGCGTCATGCCCCTGTGTTTTTCCCTTGCAATCTGTCGGATCCTGTGTTACTCTGTCCATGGTGCTGTCAGTACCCCGGTAGGCGGTTCCCCCACTTTGGGGGTAATCCACTTCTTTTGCCCCCTTGAAACAGAAAGGGGGTGCGCACACATGGTTTCATGGCCGAACCTCATTGAGTTCTGTACATTCCTTGTGGCTTTGATCTCCCTGATTATCGGGATTTTCGATCATAATGACAAGAAGTAACCGCCCTCTCCACAGCAACGGTTACTTCTTAGCCTAAACTCTGGGGAGCCGTCTGCTGGCAGCACCCTTTGTGTTTATACTATACCCCAGATCCACGGTTTTGTCAACATCCCCGCCCGGCGGCGGGGGTGTTTTTTACCCGTGCAGGTTCCGGGCCTGGCGGTCCATGTCCTCCACCACGATGTCGTAGATCTCTCCCAGAGAGGCGCAGTATTCCAGCACCTTCCAGGGCTCGTTGGTGTGGTAGTGGATCTTGACGGTGTCCTCATCGCCTACGGCCAGCAGGCAGTCGCCCTTGAAGTGCTCCACAAAGTAATCGTTGATGGCGTCCTCATCCAGGTCCTCGCCGTCGATGAGCAGCTGGGTATCATAGCGGTATTCGATCATTTTCGTTCATCCTTTCCCAATATCATTTCCCGGGCCTGGCGCAGGGACACTCCCTGTTCCAGCGCGATCCGGCGAAGGTCCTCATATTCCGGCTTCTCCCGCCGGACCCCATAGCCCTCTGCCCGCTTGCCCCGGACGGGGCCGAAGGGGGTCTGCCTGATTTCTCCCTCCCGGCGGAGAATATAGCGGTCATGCCGGGTCTCCCGGACGCCGATGGTGGTCGTGTGCAGGAACAGGAGCCTTGCCATTTCTTCCCGTTTTTCCTGCCGGCACAGCACATTCAGCATGACCCCAGGGCGGTTCTTCTTCATGCCGATGGGAACGGTGTAAACGTCCAGCGCCCCGGCGTCCAGAAGCACCTCCATGGCAAAGCCCAGCTCCTCCCCGGTCATGTCGTCCAGGTTGCAGCTCAGCTCAAAAATCTCGTCCCTCATTGGCGCTTCTCCATATGGTTCATCATGGATGCCAGATACCCGGCCCCGAAGCCATTGTCAATGTTCACCACGGAAACGCCGCTGGCGCAGGAATTGAGCATGCTCAGCAGCGCCGCCACGCCGCCGAAGGCCGCGCCGTAGCCCACGCTGGTGGGCACGGCGATCACCGGGCAGTCGCACAGGCCGCCGACCACGCTGGCCAGGGCCCCCTCCATACCCGCGATGGCAATGACCACGGCGGCGTCCATCAGCACCTCGCTGCTGCTGAGCAGCCTGTGAATGCCGGATACGCCCACGTCATAGAGCCGGACCACGTCATTTCCCAGAAATTCCGCCGTCCGGGCGGCCTCCTCGGCTACCCGCTGGTCGCTGGTTCCGCCGGTGGCGATGACGATTTTTCCCATGCCCCAGGGTCTGGCGTTCTCGCCCAGGACGCCGATGCCGCAGTCGGCATAATAAGTAACCCGCAGCTTTTCCTGAACGAACGCCGCCTTTTCGGCGTCCATCCGGGTAATGAGCACATTTTCCTGGCCATTGTTCCGGAAGCTTTCCAGAATGCCCGCGATCTGCTGGGCCGTCTTTCCCGCGCCGTAAATCACCTCTCCGGCGCCCTGCCGCAGTTTGCGGTGCAGGTCCGCCTTGGCGTAGCCCAGATCCTCAAAGGGTTTCTGCTTCAAATGGAGCAGCGCCTGGTCCACGGAGACCGTTCCCTGCTGGACCCCCAGCAGGAGGTCCCGAATCTCACTGTCCATTCCGCGCCTCCAGATCCAGAAGCACGCCGCTGTAGCGGGTCTTCAGCGCGGCGAGGATCTCTTCCCGCCGGGCCAGAAATGCCGCCTGCTGCTCCTTTGGCAGCTGTACCCGGGCGCAGGACCCCAGCAGGCGCACCCGCAGGTCAGAAAAGCCCTGCTTCATGAGATAGTCCTCCGCCCACTCGGTCCGCGTCAGGTCCTCCTCCGTAATAGTCACGCCGGTGGGGATCCGGGTGGCCAGGCAAGCGTATGCGGGCTTGTCCCAGGTAAAGAGTCCGGCCTCCCGGGACTTCTCCCGGATCATGGTCTTGGTCAGCCCCGCCTCCCGCAGGGGGGACCGGACCTCCAGCTCCCGCAGCGCTTTCATGCCGGGCCGGTCGTCCGCCTGGTCCGAGGCGTTGGTACCGTCCAGCAGCACCGTGAAGCCGTCCGCCCGGGCAGCCCGCCAGATATTGCCGAAAATATTCTGCTTGCAGTAATAGCAGCGGTTGGCGGGGTTGGCCGCCACCTGGGGATCCGACAGGGCGTTCAGCCGCAGCACCGTGACCTTGGCCCCCAGCTGCCTCGCCAGACGCATGGCATCTTCGTATTCAAATTCCGGCTGGAAAGCCGTCTTGACGTAATAGGCGTGTACCTCCGCCCCGGCCCGCATTGCCGCGTAGAGCAGGTAGGAGGAATCCACCCCGCCGGAAAAGGCCAGAGCGGTTTTGGGGTTTTCCTTGAAAAATGCTTCCAGTGTCATTGCTTTGTCCTCGCTTGGAAATATGACTTATTTCATGAATTTATCAATGGCCACGCACAGATCGTCAATGGCCTCCTGGTCTCCGGCGGCCACGGCATCCACCATGCAGTGGCGCATGTGGTCCTTCAGAATGACCTTGCCCGTATTGTCCAGGGCCGAGCGGACCGCCGCCAGCTGCACCAGTACCTCAGAGCAGTCGTAGCCCTCCTCCACCATGCGCTTCACCTTTTCCAGATGGCCGATGGCCCGGGAAAGCCGGTTGATGACCGCTTTCTGATTCTCATGGACGTGGCCGTGGCTGTGGGGAATACCGTGGGCATGGAGGTATTCGTGGTCATGCTCGTGGTCGTGGTCATGGTCGTGCATATGCGCATGGTCGTGGGAATGCAGCTCAGACATGGGCGGCTCCTCTTTTCTCTTGTTGTATTCTGGATATTATATCCCCTTTTCCCCAAATACGCAAGGGGAAAAAGAAACCTTTGACATATGGGTGAAAACTGGCTATAATAGATAAAAGATTATGGATAGGAGGATCCATATTATGCATCTGGATCACGATCATATCGGCGCCCACACCCACGAGCACGAGCATCCCCATGACCACAGCCATGACTGCGGCCATGGCTGCGAGAGCTGCGGCACGCCCTGCGAGCACACCCCCATGGAAGAGCTGACCGCCCTCATGAAATACATGGTGGGCCATAACGCCGCCCATGCCAAGGAACTGGCCGAGCTGGCCAAGAAGCTGGAGGAAGCGGGCAACCACACCGCCTATGAGCAGGTCATGGCTGCCGTTTCCGACTTTGAAAAGGGCAACATGCGTCTCAGCGTGGTGCTGAGCAGCCTTGCCGGATAAGCCTGCAAATAAAAAGTCAAGCCCCAAAGCGGACTTGACAGAAAGAAAAATTTGCAAGCAGTAGGTAGAAAAAAGTGCAGCACAAAAAGGCCGCCGC
>CAVLCF010000008.1:0-22403 GCA_963661735.1 bacterium
GCTTTTTTTGCATTTTTCTCTGAATAATAGCCTGTTCAACTCTTGATTCGCATTGACAATTATGGTGTCCCTTCGGGACGAATTTGGAATCACTTTTTGATCTGTTTCCGAAGGAAACTCCTTCATTGTCAACTGTCAATGCGAATCAATAGTTGAACACACAATAAATTGAGTGAAAATGTTGAAAAAGCTGCCTTGGCTCCCCTGAAAGGGGAGCTGGCTCGGCGCAGCCGAGACTGAGAGGTTTGGCTTTTCGGCACGAAAAGCCTCTGCCGCAGGCAGAACGCACGCTTTCAGCAAGGCTTGGCCGTCGGCCAAGCCGAAACCCCTCAGTCAGCTTCGCTGACAGCTCCCCTTTCAGGGGAGCCAGGGGGAAACCTCAATTTTTTAGCAATTCAACTCTTGATCGGCATTGTCAATTGTCAACTCGTACCCCCACAGTCCCCAAGTATGCGAAAGGAAGAGAAGCAATGCTATACAGAATGCTGGTCATCAATCCCGGCTCTACCTCTACCAAGGTGAGCTATTTTGAAAACGAGAAAAACGTCTTTACCGAGAGCATCTTTCATGACGCTCCGGAGCTGCTGAAATATCCCACCACCAACGATCAGCTGCCCATGCGGCGGAAGGTGCTGCTGGACTTCCTGGGGGAGCACGGCATTGAACCGAAGAATATCGACGTGTTCATAGGCCGGGGCGGCTGCGCCTATTCCCAGAAAGCGGGGGTCATGGTCATTGACAGGCAGCTGGTGGATGACACGGCGCGGGATGTGGGCGGCAGCGACCACCCGGCCAAGCTGGGCGTTATGCTGGCCTACGACCTGTGCAGGGTTTACGGCGGCGAAATGTATACCGTGAATCCCACCAATGTGGACGAGCTGTGCGACTATGCCCGGCCCACGGGCATTGCGGGCCTTTACCGCCGAGCACAGACCCATGTGCTGAATCAGAAGGGCATCGCGGCCATCCACGCGAAGAAGCTGGGCAAAAAATATGAGGACCTGAATCTGATCGTCTGCCATGTGGACGGCGGCATTACCGTCACCGCCCATTGCAGGGGGAAAATGATCGACAGCACCGAGGGTGCCGGAGGTGACGGCCCCTTCACCCCCACCCGCCTGGGGTCCATTCCGGTCATGGAGGTGCTGCAATACCTGGACCAGGGCCACACCACCGGGGAAATGCGGGCCATGCTGTCCCGCTCCGGCGGCTTCGTCAGCCACTTCGGCACCTCCGACGCCGCCAAGGTCCACGCTTTGGTGGAGGCGGGGGACCAAAAGGCCGTGACCATCTGGAACACCGTGATCTACCAGCTCTGCAAGTCCATCGGCGGCATGGCCGCCGTGCTGGAGGGCCATGTGGACGACATCCTGCTGACCGGCGGGCTTATGCGCTATGACGACATCCTCCGGGGGGTGGAGCGGCGCTGCGGCTGGATCGCCCCGGTGACGGTGTACCCCGGGGAATGCGAGCAGGAGGCCATGGCCGACGCGGTGCTTTCCGTGCTGCGGGGGGAGACTCAGGCCAATACCTATACAGGCAGACCGGTGTTTTCGGGTTTCCCCTGGGACAAGGAGGCGTAAATGCTCTTTAACTCCCTGAAATTTCTGGTATTCTTCCCGGCGGTGGTCATTCTCTACTATCTGCTGCCAAAAAAGGCGCGGAACCTCTGGCTTTTGGCAGCCAGCTATGTGTTTTACATGGGCTGGAACGCCAAATATGTGCTGCTGCTGTTTACCTCCACGCTCATTACCTACCTCAGCGGCCTGGCGCTGGAAGCCATCAAAAACAGCGGCCGGGAGGAAGCGCAAAAAAGCAGGCGCAAAAAGTGGGTCGTGGCGGCGTCCTTCCTGCTGAATCTGGGGATCCTCTTCTACTTCAAGTACATGAATTTCTTCCTGGATACGCTCACCGCTGCGGCGTCCCTGCTGGGGCTTACGCTGAACGTGCCAAGGTTTGATATCCTGCTGCCTGTGGGCATCTCCTTTTTCACCTTCCAGGCTTTAAGCTACACGGCGGACGTGTACCGGGGGGAGATCCGCGCGGAGAAGAGCTTCCTGCGGTATGCCCTGTTCGTCTCCTTCTTTCCCCAGCTGGTGGCGGGGCCTATTGAGCGCAGCAAAAACCTGCTGCTGCAATTGGACGATCCTAAGCCCTTTGACTTCGACCGGGCCAGAGAGGGCCTTTTGCTGATGCTCTGGGGCTACTTCCTGAAGATCGTCCTGGCGGACCGGATCGCCATCTTTGTGGACACGGTTTACGGCGACACCGGGGCGTTCCCGGGCTGGTATCTGATCGTGGCCACGGTGCTCTTTGCGGTGCAGATCTATTGCGACTTCGGCGGCTATTCCACCATCGCCGTGGGCGCTTCCAAAATTCTGGGCATTGAGCTCATGGAGAACTTTGACGCGCCCTATCTCTCCGTCTCCGTGGGGCAGTTCTGGCGGCGGTGGCATATTTCCCTGACCTCCTGGTTCAAGGACTATCTCTATATCCCCCTGGGCGGCAGCCGGAAGGGAAAGGCAAGGAAGTACCTGAACAAGATGATCGTATTTCTTGTCAGCGGCCTGTGGCATGGGGCGGACGCCTCCTTCGTGATCTGGGGCGGCCTGAACGGGCTGTACCAGGTGCTGGGAGAGGCTCTGGCCCCGGTCCGGGACAGGCTTTGCGGTGCGCTGGGTCTGCATCGGGAGACCCTGGGCCACAGGATCGCCCGGACGGTTCTGACCTTTCTATTGATCGACTTCTCCTGGATCTTCTTCCGAGCGGCGGAT
Organism: bacterium; assembly: GCA_963661735.1. Taxonomy (GTDB): domain Bacteria; phylum Bacillota; class Clostridia; order Oscillospirales; family Oscillospiraceae; genus Faecousia. Next base: position 2,775 of record CAVLCF010000008.1, read on the forward strand.
TTTTCCCAGGCGCTTTCCGTGATCCGCTCCATTTTTACGGCGGCCAACCCCTTTATCCTCTTTGACGGTTCCCTGTACGGCTGCGGGCTGGACCGGAAGAATTTCCTGCTGATGGTGCTCTGCATCGGTCTGCTGCTTTTGGCGGATCTGTGCAAGCGCCGGGGCATTGCGCTCCGGCAGGTGGTGATCCGGCAGGACTGGTGGTGCCGGTATGTGCTGATCGCCGGGGCCATTCTGGCTCTGCTGGTATTCGGCAAGTGGGGCCCCGGGTTCAATCAGGCCAGCTTTATCTATTTCCAGTTCTAGGAGGGCAGCCATGAAAAGAAAGCTTCAAAATGTGCTGGGCTGCCTGGCGGTGCTGGCGCTGGTGGTCCTGGGCGTTCTGCGCCTGAATGTGCTGCTGCGGCCGGTGGACACGGATTCCCCGGTCAACGCCATCGAGACATTCCACGCGCTGCCGGAAAATTCCGTAGAGGTCATCGGCTTTGGCTCCAGCCATATGTGGCTGGGGGTGGATCCCATGACCATGTACCGGGATTACGGCATCGGCTTCTATAACTACGGCTGCAACTGGCAGGAGATCAACACCACTCTGCTGTTTCTCAAGGACGCCCTGCGGACCCAAAGCCCCAGGGTGGTGGTCATCGATACCTTCAACGTCAATGCCTGGAAAGCGGACATGAACATGGACGGCGAGATCTATTACACCACCGCCATTCCCTGGATGCGGGATAAGCTCGCTTACCTGAAGCAGAGCTTTGGCCCCTACAACAAGGAGCGCTGGCTGTCCTATTTCATGCCCCTGGCGGCCTTTCACGAGAACTGGGTGAACCTGTCCGCCCAGTCCTTCAAAACGCCCGCGGAAAGCGGAGATGACTATTTGGGGACTATGGGCTATTCCCCGGCGGACTTTGTTACCCCGGTAGAGATCCCGGACCAGACTTTGCTGGACCAGAAGGAATTGCAGGAGGAAGCGCTGCTGATCCTGGATGAGATCGTCGGGCTGTGCCGGGAGAAAAATATCCGGATCGTATTCTGCACCATCCCCTGGCAGGGCACCAATGTGTATGCCCAGGCCCTGGAAAGCTTTGCGGAAGCCTATGGATGTGATTATGTTAACCTATATGACCATCTGGAGGACATGGGCCTGGAGGAAGCCGCGGATTTCAGCGACACGGGCCATCTGAATACCTCTGGTGCTGCCAAGACGGCGGATTTCCTGGGCGGCTATCTGAAGGAGCGCTTTGACCTGACGGATTTCCGGCTTCAGCCGGGCAATCTCTGGGAGAGGTAGACCCGTTCACAAATTGCCCCGGAACTCTTAACAAAATATTCACCCATACCGCCGAAACGCCGCTATAATAGGGAATATCAGAAAGAATAGGCCCCAGGGTCTTTGAAGGAGTGGAATGACTATGGCTGTATCTGTACTGATCGTAGAGGACGACCGTAATATTGCGGAATTGCTGCAAATGTATCTGGAAAAGGAAGGCTATGCCGTAACGGTGGCCGCCGACGGCGGCCAGGGACTGGCGAAGTTCCGGGCCATCAAGCCGGATCTGGTGCTGCTGGATGTGATGATGCCGGTTATGGACGGCTGGGCCGTCTGCCGGGCCATCCGGGCCGAGAGCCAGACGCCTGTTATTATGTTAACTGCCAAGGGCGAGACCGACGATAAGGTGGCCGGCCTCAAGAACGGCGCGGACGACTATATCACCAAGCCCTTTGAGATGAAGGAGGTCCTGGCCCGGATCGAGGCGGTGCTGCGCCGCTCCTCCGGCGCGGCCGCGGAGAAAAAGGCCCGCCGCCTGGTATTCGACAAGCTGATTATCGATATGGATGCCTTTGAGCTGACCGTGGACGGCAAGAAGGTGGATACGCCCCCCAAGGAAATGGAGCTGCTGTATTACCTGGCCTCCTCACCCAACCGGGTCTATACCAGGAATCAGCTGCTGGACGAGGTCTGGGGCTTTGACTACTTCGGCGACTCCCGTACCGTAGACGTCCACGTCAAGCGCCTCCGCGAAAAGCTGGAGGGTGTCTCCGACCAGTGGAACCTGAAAACCGTCTGGGGCGTGGGCTACAAGTTCGAGGTGCTCCAGCAGTAAAAGAAAACAGCCCGCCTTGACATTTTGGCGGGCTGTGGTATAATAATCATGAAAAGAGCATTGCCGATAAGCGGCTGGCTCAAACAACAGTCTTTAAGGAATCCTTAGAAACCGTCACTTGCCAGAGTGGCGGTTTCTGCGTTTTACAGTGATCGTAATGGTCAAAGGACCAATATGTACAGTCAAAGTAATCGGCATGGCAGCTCACCCCCTTTCAGGAGTGTAGCCAACCGCCTATCCGTATTATGGCAATGCCCTTCCCGGCCCCGTAAAGGAACCAAACAGATTTTAACAGAAACGGGAGGGAATGTCAACTTCTGCGATAAAGAAGGAATACCCCGTCTTGACGTCTGGGGTGGAATGTGGTATAGTAGGTATGAAAAGAGCATTGCCGATAAAAGCGGTCTGCTCAGAGGTTTAGGTTTTCACAAAAGTATAGGAAACCGTCACTTGGCAGAGTGGCGGTTTCTGCGTTTTACGGTGATCGTAATGGTATAAAAACCAATATGTATGGTCAGCGTAATTGGCATGGTGCTTCACCTCCTTTCGGAGATGCAGCAGACCGCCTTATCCGTATTATGGCAATGCCCTTCCCGGCCCCGTAGGAGCCGGGCTTATTTTATCAGGGAATGGAAAAATTGTCAATTCCTGACAGAAAATGGGATTCCCTTTTTCCCTTTTTTCGATTATAATAGGCACAAAAGGGCAGCCCAGGACAGCGGGAACGGGGAAAATTTCTTCTCAGTTTAGAAAAGAACGGTATGCTGAGGAAAAATCGGAAAGGCGGAACGACCATGCGGAAAAAGACAGCGGCAGCCATCGCTCTGGGGGCGTTGGCTGGGATCGGCGTAGGCGCGGCGGCGGTGAGCTGCGGGGCCAGCAAGGCCATGACGGATCTGGCCATGGACCGGAAGCTTCCGGGCTACAGCCGTTTTTTCAATGTCTCCGGTAAGAAGAAAACGGACGGCGGATTTTCGGAGGCCCGGAAAAAGGCTATGGAGGAGCTGGAAGCGCGGCCCCGGCAGGATATTTCCGTCCGCTCTGCCGATGGCCTGACCCTGAAGGGGCATCTGCTGACCTGCAAATACCCCCGGCGGCTGATTATCGCGTTCCACGGCTGGCGGTCCTCCTGGAGCAGGGATTTCGCTCTGGTGGCCCCCTTCTGGCTGGAAAATCACTGCAATGTGCTGCTGGTAGAGCAGCGGGCCCACGGGGACAGCCAGGGGGACTATCTGGGCTTTGGCCTTCTGGAGCGCAGCGACTGCCAGCAGTGGGCCATCTGGGCGGACAAGCAGAATTTCGGCCTGCCCATCTACCTGGCGGGCATCTCCATGGGCGCCACCACGGTGCTCATGGCCGCGGGGCTGTCCATGCCGGAGAGCGTCCGGGGGATTATGGCCGACTGCGGCTTTACATCTCCCAGGGACATTGTGGTCCATGTTGCCAAAAAGAATCTGCACCTGAACTACACCTGGCTGCGCAGCTATATGATCGACCGGAACTTCCGCAAGAAGATCCATATGACCACCAGCAGCTACTCCACCCTGACGGCCATGAAGCAGACCGGCATCCCCGTCCTCTTCATCCACGGTACGGAGGACCATTTTGTGCCCATTGAGATGACCTACCGGAATTACCGGGCCTGCGCCGCCCAGAAGCGGCTGGTGGTGGTCCCCGGGGCCGGACACGCCATGAGTTTTTATGTAAACCCAGAAGCCTGCGGCAGAGCCATGCGGGACTTCTGGAAGGAATTTGATCCGGCAGAGTGAGGGATACAAATACCAATTGTCAATGCGGATCAGGAGTTGAAATTCAGCGAAAGCCAGCCTGACCGGCAGCGAAAAAAACGTCATTCCGGATAAGGACAGCGCCCTGGCACAGATCCTGATGGGCAGTGAAACGTACCCCCGGCGCGGAAACGCGCCGGGGGTGTGTTATAAATTGGGGCTTGCCGTACCCCTTGGCTCTCCCTATGGGAGAGCTGGCACGGCGGAAACGCCGTGACTGAGAGGGTTGCGATGCTGAGGCTTTCATGCAGATTCCAACACTGGTGCCCTCTCAGTCGTGCTGCGCACGCCAGCTCCCCCAGAGGGGGAGCCAAGGGGACATTTCAACAAATACCAATTTGTCAAATACATTTTACAAAAAGAATCGTTGCATTTTGATCCCTTCTGTACTAAAATGGACCTACAAAATTTAAGGAGGTTCCTGCGAAATGAAAAATGTACTGGTGACTGGCGGCGCCGGGTATATCGGCTCCCATACCTGCCTGGAGCTGCTGGAAAACGGCTATGGCGTAGTGGTCATTGATAATCTGTGCAATTCCAACCCTGAAAGCCTGAACCGGGTCCAGAAGCTTACCGGAAAGACCCTGAAATTCTATGAGGGCGACGTCCGGGACGAGGCCCTGCTGAAGAAGATTTTCGCCGAGAACGACATCGCCTGCGTCATCCATTTCGCGGGGCTGAAGGCCGTGGGCGAAAGCGTTGCCAAGCCCTGGGAATACTATGACAACAACCTGAACACCACCCTGGTGCTGACCAAGGTCATGAAAGAGGTGGGCATGAAGAACATCATCTTCTCCTCCTCCGCAACGGTCTACACCGCCGACAATGAAATGCCCCTGCGGGAGACCAGCCGCACCGGCGGCTGCACCAACCCCTATGGCTGGACAAAGTACATGACCGAGCAGATCCTCTCCGGCATCTCCCACGCGGATCCCGAATGGAGCGTGGTGCTGCTGCGGTACTTCAACCCCATCGGCGCCCACAAGTCCGGCCTCATCGGCGAGGATCCCAGAGGCATCCCCAACAACCTGATGCCCTACATCACCCAGGTGGCCATCGGCCGCCGGGAGAAGCTCAGCGTCTACGGCAACGACTATCCCACCCATGACGGCACCGGCGTCCGGGACTATATCCATGTGGTGGATCTGGCCAAGGGCCACGTGGCGGCCGTAAAGTACGCCACCGAGCACCGGGGTACCGAGGTCTTCAACCTGGGTACCGGCGTGGGCTACAGTGTGCTGGACATGGTGCATACCTTCGTGGAAGTGAACCATGTGAACGTGCCCTATGTGATCACTGACCGCCGCCCCGGCGACATCGCCACCTGCTACGCGGATCCTACCAAGAGCGCGGAGATTCTGGGCTGGAAGGCCCAGGAGACCCTGGCCGATATGTGCCGGGATTCCTGGAACTGGCAGAGCAAGAACCCCCAGGGCTACGGGGAATAAAAATATTTCAGCGCCGCGGGGATCGCGGCGCTGTTTTTGTAAAATTCCTCTTGACAAAATGAAAATGGCCGCTATAATAGTTAGCAAAGGCTAACTCCTACCGCAGGCGGATCGATCCCCCTTGCCGCCGCGGGATCGTTTGTTCTTTGTTACGCGGAAACGCCCCGGTTTTCAGGAACCGGGGCGTTTCAATTTTTTCTTGGGCGGAGGTCCCTTGATTTTTTGGCGTAAACCTGATAAAATGCAGAAAAAATTTTCCGGAAGGAGGGCCTTTATGGGCCAGGAAATCTATTCAAAATTGGGCAGCATCCCCACGGGGTTTGCGCAGGAGGGTCTCGTTGAGGGATGCCTGGTGCTGGAGGGCGGCGCGTTTAGGGGGATGTATACCCAGGGGGCGCTGGATGCCTGGATGCAGCGGGGTGTGAACTTCTCCTGTACGCTGGGCGTCAGCGCGGGGGCGCTGGGCGGCGTTAGCTATGTCAGCGGACAGATCGGCCGGTCCGCCCGGGCCAATCTGGGCCATCGCCACGACAAGGCCTATATCGGCCCCCAGGCTCTGCGGAAGAGCAAAAGTTTGATCCGGCTGGACTTCCTGCTGAATGACTACAACGCCATTGAGCCGCTGGACGAAGGACGCTTCAACGATCCCCGCCGCCGCTTCCTGGCGGAGGCCACGGACTGCCGCACGGGGGAGCCAGTCTTCTGGGAGCGGGGACAGTGCGATATCTTCGCCGCCGTAAAGGCCTCGGCCTCCATGCCCTTTGTGACGCCCATGGTGGATGTAAACGGCGTGCCCTGCCTGGACGGCGGGTGCAGCTGCGGCATTCCCTTCGACTGGGCGTTGGGCCAGGGCTACGACAAGATCGTGGTCGTCCGCACCCGGCACAGGAGCTACCGAAAGCCTCCCAAGGAAAACAATACCGCCGAAGCCGTCTACCGCCGCTGGCCGGAGTTCGCCCGGAACGTGGACCGGATCCATACGGTCTACAACGGCCTGTGCGACCGGCTGGAGGAGCTGGAGCGGTCCGGCAGGATCTTTGTTCTGGCCCCGGAGCGGCCCATTACCGTTTCCCGGGTGGAAGGGAACATGGAAAAGCTGGGCGCCCTCTACTGGCAGGGCTATACGGAAGCCCTGAACAGCCTGGACGCCCTGTCCAAGTACCTGGGCCAGCCGCTGTGACAGCCTACAGCAGACCGTCAGCACAAAAACTTTGCTCTGTTTTGTCAGGCTTTATCCGCACACAGGCTGGGTCCCTCCGGGGGCCCCTTTCTTGTCCCGCCAAGAAAGGGGGAAAGAATGCGGCTTAAGGGAGGCGCTGACCGCTGCTTGCTCCCGCCGCAGAGCCGCCCTCCCTTAAGAATTCCTTCCGGCGCGCTCTTACGTCAGAAAAGCAACGTTTCAGCGGCGTTCTATCGAAGTATTCAAGATGTATTCGTAATTTCATCGTGGGCCAAGCTTTATTTATGTTTTCACAGGGTGAAAACATTAGTGATTGCACTTCGTACTCGCCGGAAGGCGGTGCAGAAACTACGTTGGTTCTGAGGCCGGAAAGGATTCCTAAGGGAGGGCGGTGCGTCGCGCAGCGAATCTAATCTAACGATTGCCGGTGGCAATCGCTCCATAAAATCATCGGCTTTGCCGACAGCGCCTCCCTTAGGCCGCATTCTTGCGGAGCTTCTTGGCGGGACAAGAAGCTCCCCGCCGGAGGCACCCAGCTGATAGGCGGGCAGAGCTTCCGTCAGAAACGAATAACAAAGTTTTCACACGCAAGGGGCAACAGCCCCTGCTTTATCTATCCCCTCTGTCAAAGGCCGTCAGGTCCTTGACCACCTCACCTGCGAGGATCATACCGGCGGCGGCTACGGCAAAGGGGGTAGAGCCGGGGATATCCCGGCGCTGGGTGCATTTACGGGCGGTGCCCGGCGGGCAGACGCAGTGTGCCCGGCAGGAAATAGCCATGTCTTCCAGGGGCCGGATGGGCTTTTCCTCGGAGTAGACCACCTTCAGGTGGTCAATGCCGTTTCGGCGGCAGATCTTTCGCATGACCCTGGCCAGGGGGCACACGCTGGTCTCGTAGATGTCCGCTACCTTAAAAGCCGAGGCATCCACCTTGTTGCCCGCGCCCATGGAACTGATGACGCTCACGCCGGCGGCCCGGGCGCAGAGGATGATCTCCTTTTTGCCCGTCACGGTGTCGATGGCGTCCACCACATAGTCGTACTGGGAAAAGTCGAACTGGTCCTTGGTGTCCGGCATGAAAAAGGTCTGATGGGTTGTCACCTGGCAATTGGGATTGATGTCCATGATCCGGGCCTTGGCCACCTCCACCTTGTATTTGCCTACGGTGCTGCGGGTGGCGAAGAGCTGCCGGTTCAGATTGGTGATGCAGACCTTGTCGTCGTCGATCAGGTCCAGCGCCCCCACTCCGGACCGGGCCAGAGCCTCCACCGTATAGCCGCCAACGCCGCCGATGCCGAAAACAGCTACCCGGGCGTTTTTGAGCTTTTCCATGGCGTCTTTGCCAAAGACCAGCTCTGATCTGGAAAATTGATTCAGCATAGCTTTCTCCTGTTTGTCGTTTTGCGGCCTATTATACTACCGTTTGCGTAGGTTTTCAACCGGAAAAGGAGAAAACACGGCCAACTGCGCCCGGAAAGAGGCTCACGCCTCTTCCAGATACTCGTAATAGACGTAGGTGGAGTTTTCCTCTGCCCGCTTTACCATGGCCTCGTGGCATTGGTCCCGGAGCTTTTGCTTGCGTTCCGGCAGAGGCAGGTCCATGTCCGGATAAAAGGGGCCGTCCAGATAGGTGACGACCTTGGGAAAGGCCCCCAACCGCCGTTTCCGGTAGCAGCTGGTCATGGCGTAGACCGGAGCGCCGTCCCGGGCGGGATAGCCGAAGGAGGCGGAGGGGAAGGGGCGGATGCCGGTATAGAACAGCCAGATATGGGCCTCGGGGTAGATGGTGACGATATCCCCCTGGGCGATATGGCTGTGGACGCTTTCCGCCATTTCCCGGCTCTGCCTGATGGTGGAGCCAAGGGGGATGGCCCCCAGCATCTGGATAAAATTGTGGATCAGAGGAATGGACAGGGCATCCGGCCCTACCACGATATAGCTCCGCCCTTTTCGCCGCAGCTGGCAGGGCAGAAAGGCGTCCATGACCCGCTGGGTGTGGTTGGCGTAGACGTAAACGCCCTGCCCGGCGGCCTCCCGCAATACCTGCCGGTTTTGAAAGCGGTGCGCTCCCCAGAGCTTCCGGAAGCAGAAGGCAATGGGCCGGGCCAGTCCCCGGTAGACAAAACAGGCCAAAGCCCGCCAGACGGGATTTGTGTGGCGGTAGAGGAACCAGTGAGGCAATGGCTTGGTATCGATGTTGGTGCCGGCAAAGTCGTCATGCACCGGGTCCCGGTAGGTAAAGGTTTTCTTTGGGGTCATGCTTTCCCTGCCGTTTCCAGGAGCATCCGCTCCATGGCGTCCATGCACTTTTCCTGGTCAAACTGCCCGGCGGCGTTTTCCGCGTACTTCCGGCTCCATTCGGCCCGCTCTTCCGGGCGGTCCAGCCACCAGTCAATTTTTGCCGCCAGATCGGCGGGGGAATCGAAGCGGAATTTGCTTCTGTCCGTCAGCGCGTAGGCCTGGGTGGCGCACCGGGGGGAATCGGAGATAATGGGCACCAGACCGCAGGAAATGGCCTCCAGGCAGGAGATGCCCTCGGCCTCCATGGCGGCGCTGTGGACGTACAGGTCCGCGTAGTTCAAGAGCTTCACCATGTCCCCGTGGGGGAAGAAGCCGAATCGGGGCGGCACGGGAAGGTTTTCCGCCAGCTTCCGCAGCGCCTTTTCCTTGGGGCCGGAGCCTGCCAGGATCAGCTGGATCCGGTCCCGGTATTTGGACATATTCACCGCCCGGATCAGCACGGCCTGATTCTTTTCCTTGGAATACCGGCCTGTGGCAACGATGACATAGCTGCCCCGGCATTCCGCGGGTTTTTCCGCGTGCTGGGGCCTGAAGACGGCGTTGACGCCGTTGGAGATCACATAGCCGTTGGTGTGCCCATACATCTTTTCGTACAGATCCCGGAGGAATTGGGTGGGATAGTGGATGGCGTCCACCATTCTGTAGGTTCTGGAGAAGGCAAAATAGGTCAGCCGGTTGGCGGGGGCGCAGTTTTCCAGGAAGATATGGCTGGTGAAGTTTTCCGCCATGGCGTGAAAGCCCGCGCTGACGGGAATACCCATCTGCTTTGCCAGCTTTGCCGCCCGGCGGCCCAGAATGAAGGGCAGCATGACGTGGACGATGTCGGCTCCCTCGATGGCTTGCCGGATGATGCCGTCGTCCGGCTTCGCCAGCTGCACGCCGTTGCTCTTCACATAGCCGTTGAAGATGCCAAAATTCCGGGTGGGCACCACGGCGTAGCCGGGTACGCCCCGCTTCTGTTCGTCGGGGCACAGGATCGTGAGCGTATGCCCCTTGGCTTTCAGACTGCGGATGAGATTCATAGCCGCCAGGGTGGTGCCGTTATTCTCCTCCCCCAGCACGTCGCAGACAATGGTAATTTTCATGAAAATCCCCTTTTTCTTCTTTCTTCTCAAGAGTATTATGATACGAAAAGCTAAACCTTATATAAACAATGCCAAAGAAATCAGAAGTCAATTTTTTCACTTCTGCGGCTATTTCTACAGCAAAAGGCCCAAATTGCTTAAAGGATCCATGAATTCAGAAGAGGATATCCCCTTGCAAAGAATGCCGGAAAACGATATAATCATAGCGAAACGGCGGGTACGCCGGATTACCGCAAAGGAGATTTTCCATGGCAAGACGGACGCAGGCGGTCATTATGCAGGCCTTTATGGACCTGCTGACCCGGAAACCTCTGGACAAGATCACGGTGAAGGATGTCATAGAGGAAGCGGATATCAACCGGAATACGTTTTACTATTACTATGAAAATATCCCCGCCCTGCTGGACGCACTTTTTGCCCAGGAGATCCGGAATTTTTCGGAGAGCACGGAGAAAAGCGATTCCTTTGTGGAGGAGTACCGGCGGCTCAGCGCTCTGCTGCGCAACAACCGCCGGGCCATTTATCACATTTACCAGTCCGAGGACCGGGAGCGCATTTCCCGCTATATGGAAACCGGCGCGGAGCTGTTCGTGGAGCAGTTTGTCCGCAGGGCCGCGGCGCCCTATGACCTCAGCGAAGAGGGCATTCGCTATGTGACCCATTTCTACAGCTACGCCGTGGTGGGCCTGACCATGCACAGGATCCGGGAGAACGATCCTGCCGAGGATAAGAACCTGGCAGAGCGGATCGAAAGCTCCTTTTACGCCTCTGTGGAGGATATCATTCGGAATTACATTCAGTTTTCCGGAGAGCATTCCTAGGGCCTATCTGAAAACCGTCAACATGCCCAAACAGCGGATCTTTTCCGCCTGCTGCGCGCCATTTTTCCTTGCAATACACAAAGTATTCCTGCGAAAAAATGGCTTCATCAGGCGAAAAATCCCTCGCTGTTGGTCATATTTCCGGTTTTCAGATAGGCCCTAAAATTCAGACAAAATTGCGGAACCATCCGAATTCGGACGGTTCCGCTTTTTTGTCCGTAGAAAACTGTCGAAAAAAAGAATAAAATCCAGGCATCCAAGGAAGTGAAGGGAGGCAGGAGATTGAAGAAGCTGAAAGCGGTGAAATACACCTACAGCGTTTTTGCCTGCGCGCTGATCGCCTTTGGGCTGACGGTGCTGGTCCGGGCCTGGATTCCGGAGCACGCGTTTATGCTGGCCGGGGGAGTCCTGATGATCGGCTTTGGCATTGTGCGGATCCTGGGGTACTTTTCCAAGGACATCCTGCAGCTGGCCTTTCAGTTCGATCTGATTCTGGGCATTGCTTCCGCTGTGCTGGGCTGCTATATGATTTGGGACCCCCAGGCGGCGGGCCATATCGTCATGGTTCTGGGCGTGTTTTTCCTGATCGATGCCCTGTCCAAGGTACAGACGGCCATTGATGCCAGGCGCATCGGTATGGAGCGCTGGTGGCTGATCCTGGGCGTGGCCCTGGTGGCGGTGATTATCGGAACCCTGGTGGTTCTGACAGAATTTCAGGACTTTCACATCGTCAGCCGCCTGATCGGGGCCAACCTGGCCATTGACGGCGTATTGAATCTGTATGTTACACAAAGTACCGTAAATACAATTAGGAGGAAAAAAGAATGGGAAGCTTAACGCATATCGCGGCAAGGACTGCCGCGGGGATCGGCATTGACCAGACCCTGAAAAAGGTAAACCGGGGCGACCGGGAGACGGAGCTGCTGAAGCTCATCGACCTGATGGAAAAGTATGTCGCGGGCAGCAGCATCCAGGTCAGCGGCGATACCTACCGGGATCTGATTAAAGATGAGAAAAGCGCCCTGAGCCGCTACATCAACCGGGCTCTGGACGAGGTGGACCACAATGTGCTGCGGACCACCGTGCTGAACTTCGGCTTTGAGGCCATGCTGAACGGCACCATGACCATCCGCAAAATGCGGGAGGTCCACCAGTGCAACATTCCCTGGCTGATCCTTATGGACCCCACCTCCGCCTGCAACCTGCACTGCACCGGCTGCTGGGCCGCGGAGTACGGCAACAAGCTGAACCTGAGCTATGACGAGCTGGCCAGCGTGGTCCGCCAGGGCCGGGAGCTGGGCGTCTACTTCTACATGTTCACCGGCGGCGAGCCGCTGGTCCGGAAAAAGGACATCATCCGTCTGTGCGGCGAGTTCAACGACTGCCAGTTCCTGGCCTTCACCAACGGCACTCTGGTGGACGAGGCCTTCTGCAATGACATGAAGCGGGTGGGCAACCTGATGCTGGCCATCTCTCTGGAAGGCGACCCCGAGGTCAACGACCTGCGCCGGGGCCAGGGCGTCTACGGCAAGGTCATGCACGCCATGGATCTGCTGAAGGAAAACGGCTTGATTTTCGGCACCTCCATCTGCTACACCTCCAAGAACTGCATGTCCGTTACCAGCCCCGAGTTTGTCAAGCTCATGGTGGACAAGGGCTGCCGTTACGCCATGTATTTCCACTATATGCCTGTGGGCAACGAGGCCTCTGTAGAGCTGATGCCCACCCCCGAGCAGAGAATGTATATCAAGGACCGCATCCGCCAGATCCGGAAGCTGAAGGATGGCGAGGGTCTGTTTACCATGGACTTCCAGAATGACGGTGAGTTCGTAGGCGGCTGCATTGCCGGCGGCCGGAACTACTTCCACATCAACGCCAACGGCGACGCGGAGCCCTGCGTGTTTATCCACTACTCCAACGCCAACATCCGCACCCATACCCTGCTGGAGATCCTGAAAAGCCCCCTGTTCATGGCCTACCGGGACCGTCAGCCCTTCAACGAGAATCACCTGCGGCCCTGCCCCATGCTGGAGAATCCGGAGATTTTGCAGCAGATGGTCAGGGAGACCGGGGCCAAGTCCACGGACCTGCAATCCCCCGAGTCTGCCGAGCACCTGTGCGGCAAGTGCGCCCAGTATGCCGAGAACTGGAAGCCCTGCGCCGAGAAGCTCTGGGCGGAGGAAAAGCACCCCGTACACAACTACGAAAACTACAAGGACTGGAAGCCCAAGAACTGATCTTCAAGCCCGGATTTGATCGCTCCAACGGACCGTCCCATACCCCGGGCGGCCCGTTTTTTAGATAGGAGAGAACAGCTCATGCGCAAACAAACAGCCATTGTCACGGATACCAACAGCGGCCTGCGCCCGGAAGAGGCGGCGGGGCTGGGGATCGACCTGATCCCCATGCCCGTAAACCTGGACGGGGAGAGCTTTTTTGAATACGACACCATTACCCAGGCGGAGTTCTTTTCCTGCCTGAGCGCCGGAGCGGAGGTTTCCACGTCCCAGCCTGCGCCCGGCGTACTGACGGACTGCTGGGAGCGGCTGCTGGAAACCTATGACCAGGTGGTCTATATCCCCATGTCCGCAGGGCTCTCCGGCGGATACCAGACCGCTGTCATGCTGGCAAGCGACTATGACGGCCGGGTCCTGGTGGCGGATACTCGCCGGATCTCCGTCACCCAGCGTCAGGCGGCCCTGGACGGGGCCTTTTTGGCCCGGCAGGGCAAAACCGGGGCGGAAATTCGGGAATACCTGGAAAGGGATGGGGGAAACTCCGATATTTTTATAGCGGTCAATACCCTGGATCTGCTGAAAAAGAGCGGTCGGGTGACGGCGGCGGGGGCGACCCTCGGCAGTATGCTGAGCATCAAGCCCGTGCTGCGCATCCAGAGCGGAAAGCTGGACGCCTACCGGAAGGTAAGGGGCATGCGCTCCGCCATGCAGGCCATGATCGAGGGCTTGCGGGAGGACACCCTGCGCCTGGAGGGAGAACGGCTTGCGATCCGAGCCGCCTACGCCGGGGACCGGCAGGCGGGAGAAGATTGGCAGGCCGCTTTGCAGGCAGCCTTTCCGGAGCTTGAGATCGGCCTGGACCCCCTGCCCATCAGCGTCTGCTGCCATGTGGGCTGCGGCGCGCTGGGCGTCGGCATCGCGCGGGACATTTTGACGGAGGCGAAGGGAAAATGAAAACAGCTGTTGTGGATGTGGGCGGCGGCATGCGGGGCATCTATGCCGCCGGGGTCCTGGATTACTGCATGGACCATGAAATTACGTTTGACCTGGGCGTTGGCGTATCCGCGGGAAGCGCCAACATTTCCTCCTTCATCGCCCGGCAGCGGGGGCGGAACTATCCCTTCTATACGGACTATCCCCACCGGAAGGAATACATGGGCCTCCACGAGCTGGTGCATGACCATTCCTACCTGAATCTGGACTATGTTTATGGGACCCTCAGCAAGGCAGGCGGGGAAAATCCTCTGGATTTTGCCGCTTTTCAGGCAAACCCCATGGAATTTGTGGCCGTTGCCACCAACGCGGAAACGGGAGAGGCGGTGTATCTCACCAAGGCGGATATGCGCCAGGACGACTACAGCGTATTGATGGCTTCCTCCGCCATCCCCTTTGTGTGCCATCCCTACCGGGTCAGGGGGATCGACTGTTATGACGGGGCCCTCAGCGATACGGTTCCCATTCAAAAGGCCTTTGACGCGGGCTGCGAAAAGGTGGTCCTGCTGCTGACCAAGCCTCTGGGGGTCCTGCGGATCTCGAAAAATGACCGGCGTCTGGCCCGCCTGATTCAGAAAAAGTACCCCATCAGCGCCGAGCAGCTCCGAAATCGGGCGGAACGTTACAATAACGGAATCGCCCTGGCGAAGCAATACGCGGCAGAGGGCCGCCTGTGCATCATCGCCCCCGATGACACCTGCGGCGTGGACACCCTGACCAAGGACAGGGAGGCCTCCCGCCGCCTTTATGAAAAGGGCTACGCGGACGGGGCGAAAATCCCCGCGTTCCTGTGCTGAGAGGGAAAGGCTATGGGAGAGATCTTTCTCTGGGCCCTGGCGCTCCTTCTGGAGGCCTGCTTTGCCTATATTCTGTTTTTGGCGGTGGCGGCTCTGCTGGTGGACAAGAACCGGGAGTATACCCAGGACAGTCCCTTTTACCGGCATCTGCTTTATGGGGCCACCGCCTGCGCCATCCGGCTGCTGCACATCCGCATCGAGGTCCGGGGCCTGGAAAAGCTGCCGCAAAACGGCCGCTTTCTGCTGGTGTGCAACCACCGGTCCAACTTTGACCCCATTCTGACCTGGCAGATTCTCCGGAAATACAACCTGGCCTTTGTGTCCAAGCCGGAAAATTTCGGCATCCCCATTTTTGGCCGCTTTATCCGCCGGTGCTGCTTTCTGGCCATAGACCGGGAGAATCCGAAAAACGCCCTGGTGACCATCCGGAAGGCGGCGGCACTGCTGGAAAATGACGAGGTAAATGTGGGCATCTATCCGGAGGGTACCCGCAGCAAGGACTACGTGCTGCTGCCCTTCCACAATGGTGTGTTCAAAATTGCCCAGAAAGCCGATGTGCCCGTTGTGGTGGCGGCCATTCAGGGCACCGAGCAAATCCACAAAAACTGGTACCGCGGAAGAACGCGGGTACAGTTTGAGATTCTGGAAACCATCCCCCCAGAGTTTGTTGCGGAAAACCGCACAGCGGCCATTGGTGCGCGGGTCCGGGAGGACCTGACTGCCGGGCTGACAGAAAAAGGAGAAACATATGCAAAGCTATCTGATTTTGTATAATCCCCAGGCGGGAAATGGCCGGGGTGAGGAAAACGCCCTGACCATTCAGAATATCCTGCCGGAGGGCAAGCTGACCTTCCGGGACATGACCCGGATCGGGGACTACCGGGAATTCTTTTCCAAGCTGCCCCGGGAGACGAGCGTTGTGATCTGCGGCGGCGATGGGACCCTGAACCGCTTTCTCAACGACACTGCGGGCCTTTCTCTCCGGGATGACCTGTTTTACTACCCCGGCGGCAGCGGGAACGATTTTTTGCGGGACGTGGCCCAGGAGGGCGGCCCCGGGCTGATCCGCCTGAAGGAATATATGGAGGACCTGCCTCAGGTGACGGTGAACGGAAAGACTTACCGGTTTCTGAACGGCATCGGCTACGGCATTGACGGCTACTGCTGCCAGGTGGGGGACGCGCTGCGGGAAAGCTCCGCCAAAAAGGTCAACTATACGGCCATCGCCATCAAGGGCCTGCTGTTCCACTACAAGCCCACCAACGCCGTGGTGACGGTGGACGGGCAGAAGCATACATACAAAAAGGTCTGGCTGGCCCCCACCATGAACGGCCGTTACTATGGCGGCGGCATGATGCCTACCCCCGCCCAGGACCGGCTGAACCCGGAGGGCACCGTGTCCGCCATGGTCATGTACGGCGCGGGGAAGCTGAAAACCCTGGCGGTGTTCCCCTCCATTTTCAAGGGTGAGCACGTGCGCCATGGGGAAATGGTGGAGGTGCTGACCGGCCGCAATATCCGGGTGGAGTTCGACCGCCCAACGCCTCTGCAAATCGATGGAGAGACCATCCCGGACGTAACTTCCTATGAGGTCACAGGCGGGGCTGTACAATAAATCCGCAGTGTTTCAAATTGTTATTGCACAAGAGAACAAACTGCCCCGCAAAGCAGCGAGGCAGTTGACAAAAAAATAAAACTGGGGTATACTGTAAATACAAAGGGTGCTACCAGTAGGTCGGCTCCCCGTATATGTCACGAAGAGATAATCGTAACTTTGGAGAGCTGGCGATTATCTCTTCTTGTTGTTATCCTGGCGAACCAAGGTAATGACAGCAATAATGACCATGCAGAATTGAAAAATTCCTTCCCATGTAACGTTCATTCCTGCCACCCCCTCTCTTTCGATTGGGGGCAAGAAGTATATCACCCCCGAAAAAGATCCGAGGGAACCGCCTACCGGGGTACTGGTAGCACCACGAACAGCATAGCACAGGATTTGACAAATTGCAAGCAAAAGAGTGGGGCGTGTAACGCACAAAAACAGTATTGCGCGAAAGAAACTCTTTACTTTTGGAAATACTTGTGATACAATGCGACTGCTGACTATGGGTCGGCATATTCCCCGGGCTCAGTTGCGGGAGAAAACCTACGGGTATTTCACCAGACCCCATACTTAGCCCCTGAGAAAATACAGTAAAAAGGTGGAAAACACAATGATCCAGAAGGAAAAGAAGACCCAGGTTATCCTGGACAACGCTACCCACGAGGGCGACACCGGTTCTCCCGAGGTCCAGATCGCGATCCTGACCGCCCGTATCAACGAGCTGACCGATCACCTGCGTGTGCACAAGCATGACAACCACTCCCGCCGTGGCCTGCTGATGATGGTTGGTAAGCGCCGCAAGATGCTGGACTATCTGGCAAAGAAGGACATCAACCGTTACCGTGCTCTGATCGCCAAGCTGGGTATCCGTAAGTAATATTCCCCGGGGCGACGGAATCCGTCGCCCCTTTTTTCAGAAGCATTTTTCGGGAGTCCCTTTAGCGTTTGAAAGTGATGGGTTTGCGTACCCCGTCAGTTTCAAGTGCTAAACCTCCCGGGAAAATATAAAAATTTCTACTACAGGAGGTAAATCCAATGATTACCCACAAGCAGTTCCCCAATCACAAGGTGTACGAAATGGAGATCGGCGGCCGTCCCTTCACCGTGGAAACCGGCAAGGTGGCGGAGCTGGCCAACGCCGAGTGCATCTGCCGCTACGGCGACACCGTGGTCCTGACCACCTGCACTTCCAACCCCATCCCCAAGGCCGGTATCGACTACTTCCCTCTGACCATCGAGTTTGAGGAGCGGATGTATTCCGTAGGCCGTATCCCCGGCTCCTTCAACCGCCGGGAGGGCAAGCCCTCCGAGCGGGGCATCCTGAACAGCCGGATCATCGACCGGCCCATGCGTCCCCTCTTCGACGAGGAGCTGCGCAACGACACCGTTGTCACCTGCACCGTCCTGGCCAACGACTACGATAACCCCGTAGAGATCGTGGCCTCCCTGGGCGCTTCCATCGCCATCGCCTCTTCCGATGTGCCCTGGAACGGACCCGTGGCCACCACCAATGTGTGCCACCTGAACGGCGCGTATATCATCAACCCCTCCGCGGACCAGCGCAATGCCTGCGACTGCTTCGTGTGCATCTCCTCCACCTT
This sequence comes from bacterium, assembly GCA_963661735.1. Classification (GTDB taxonomy): domain Bacteria; phylum Bacillota; class Clostridia; order Oscillospirales; family Oscillospiraceae; genus Faecousia. The sequence continues at coordinate 20,736 of CAVLCF010000008.1, forward strand.
CGAGAAGGTGGTCATGATCGAGACGGAAGCCAACGAGGCTCCCGAGTCTGTGGTGCTGGAGGCTATCCGAATTGCCCACGAGACCAATATGGAGATCGTGAAGTTCATTAACGGCATTGTGGCCGAAATCGGCAAGCCCAAGTTCACCTTCGAGAAGGCCGCCGTTAACCACGAGCTGCTGGATGACCTGATGAACTACGGCCTGGATCAGATCGAGTACGCTCTGGACACCCCCGACAAGAACGTCCGGGAGGAGCGGCTCACCGCCGCCCGGCTGGACTTCGCCGAGAAGTTCGCCGACAAGTACGAGGATTTCGACACCCATATTGAGGTGTGCCTGTACAAGATGCAGAAGAAGGTCGTCAAGAAGTGGCTGCTCCAGGGCAAGCGCGTGGATGGCCGGGGCATGGACGAGATTCGTCCCCTGGCCGCCGAGGTCGGCGTTCTGCCCAGAGTCCACGGCAGCGGTCTGTTCACCCGCGGTCAGACCCAGGTCCTGTCCGTCTGCACCCTGAATACCCTGTCCGCCGCCCAGAAGCTGGACACCATTTACCCCGAGGATACCAAGCGTTATATCCACCACTATAACTTCCCCGCCTACTCCACCGGCGAGGCCCGGGCCGCCCGGTCCACCTCCCGCCGTGAGATCGGTCACGGCGCGCTGGCCGAGAAGGCTCTGCTGCCCGTGATCCCCAGCGTGGAGGAGTTCCCCTACGCCATCCGTGTGGTTTCCGAGGTCCTGTCCTCCAACGGCTCCACCTCTCAGGGCTCCATCTGCGGTTCTACTCTGGCCCTGATGGATGCCGGTGTGCCCATTAAGCGGCCTGTTGCCGGTATTTCCTGCGGCCTGATCTCCGACCAGGAGACCGGCGAGTGGAGAACCTTCACCGACATCCAGGGCGTGGAGGACTTCCACGGCGAGATGGACTTCAAGGTCGCCGGTACCACCGAGGGCGTTACCGCCATCCAGATGGACCTGAAGAACAAGGGCCTGACCATGGAGATCATCGCCGACGCGCTGGAGCGCTGCCGCAAGGCCCGGCTGGAGATCCTGAACGAGATCATGCTGCCCTGCATCCCCGCGCCCCGCGCCGAGGTTTCCGAGTACGCTCCCAAGATGCTGAGCCTGAAGATCCCTGTGGATAAGATCCGCGAGGTCATCGGCTCCGGCGGAAAGACCATTCAGAAGATCTGCGCCGACACCGGCGCCAAGGTGGACATCGATGACGACGGTTCCGTATTCATCTCCGCTGTGGACGCTTCCGCCGCCTATGCCGCCAAGAAGATGGTGGACGACATCTGCTTTGTCCCTGAGGTGGGCAAGCTGTACTACGGCAAGGTTGTCCGCATCCTGCCCATCGGCGCTTTCGTAGAGATCGCCCCGGGCCACGACGGCATGGTCCACATCTCCAAGCTGGAGAACCGCCGCGTGGAGAAGGTGGAGGACGTTCTGAACCTGGGCGACATGACCTGGGTCAAGTTCATGGGCTTCGACGAGAAGGGCCGCGCCAACTTCAGCCGCAAGGATGCCCTGAAGGAAATGGAAGGCAAGTAAAGATTCGGATCAGCCGCCATTGCCGGCGGCTGATCTTCTGCGGAAAGACTCCGCCCGGCAATGCCATTAAGTTAAGCAATTGACCAATGGCAACGGTGTGTAGGATAACAGTG
>CAVLCF010000009.1:0-23237 GCA_963661735.1 bacterium
CATGATAAGAAACTAATTATTCAATGACTGTGTCCAGAAAACTGGGTACACATCACACGCCCCGACAGAAAATGATTGAATCTTTTTTGCCGACTCCCGTCGGCAAACTCTGCGAGGCTTTTTGATACGCCGCAATGCCGGGGAGTCGCTCCCCGGCGTCTTTTTATGCCTTTACGGCGTTCAGGATACACTTTACCAGTTCGTCCCGGCCGTCGCCCTTCTCGGCAGAGAAGGGGATCACGGGACAGCTGTCCGGCAGCTCCAGATCGGCCCGAATGGTGGCAAGGTTCGGTTCCAGCTCACTCTTTTTCAGCTTGTCCTTCTTGTTGGCAAGCACCACAAAGGGGCAGCCGGAATCCAGAAACCACTTCGCCATGGTGATGTCGTTGTTCGTAGGCGGATGGCGGTAATCCACAATAAGCACGCCCAGGGTAATGCGGTTCGCCGCGAAATAGTCCTCCATAAGTTTCCCCCAGCGGTCCTTTTCCGCCTGGGGAACCTTGGCAAAGCCATAGCCGGGCAGGTCCACCAGGTAACAGGCTTTGTCCAGAAGAAAATAATTTACATGGACGGTTTTTCCGGGCTTATCCCCTACCTTCGCCATGCTTTTGCGCTGCAAAAGGCGGTTGATGACCGAGGACTTGCCCACATTGGACTTCCCCGCGAAGGCGATCTCCGGCAGCCGTTTTCCCGGGAAATCCTTTGGCGAAGCGGCAGAGATCAGGAATTCCACATTCTGAAAGTTCATGGCCGCCTCCTTATTGCTGCAATTCCGGACGTCTGGCCTTAGCGGAAACATCCTCCGGCAGGGTGCCCAGAATGGTGGGGTTCATCTCCGTGGTCCTGTTCAATGCCGCGTTCAACACCGTATCCACCGTGGAGGCGCTGATGAAATTCAGCTGCTTGCGGACGGTCTGGTCGATCTCCTCCAGGTCACGCTCGTTGTCCTTGGGGATGATGACCGTGCGGATGCCATGGCGCAGGGCAGCCATGGTTTTCTCCTTCAGACCGCCGATGGGCAGGACCCTGCCCCGGAGAGAGATCTCGCCGGTCATGGCCACGTCCCGCCGGACGGAGGTATTGGTCAGTGCGGAAACCAGGGCCGTGCAGACCGTCACACCGGCGCTGGGGCCGTCCTTGGGGACCGCGCCCTCAGGAAAATGGACGTGGATATCCTTGGTCTTATAAAAGTCCGTGGGAACGCCCAGTTTCTGAGCGTTGGCCCGGATATAGCTCAGAGCGGCATGGGCAGATTCCTTCATAACATCGCCCAGATTGCCGGTAAGCTCCAGCTTGCCGGCGCCGTCCATAACGTTGACTTCCACTTCCAATGTCTCGCCGCCCACGCTGGTCCAGGCCAGACCTGTGACCAGGCCCACCTGGTCGCTGCCCGGCAGACGGTCCGGCAGGAACTTGCGGACGCCCAGGAATTTTTCCAGATTGCCGCCGGTGACGGTGATCTTCCTGGCTTCCTCCTGGGAAAGCAGCTGCATATCCGCCTTCCGGCAGATGGCGCCGATCTCCCGTTCCAGATTCCGGACGCCGGATTCCCGGGTATAGCAGCAGATGATCTCCCGGATGGCGTCGTCGGTGATCTTCAGCTGGGATTTCTTCAGGCCGTGCTTTTTCATCTGTTTGGGGATCAGGTGGTCCTTGGCAATCATGAGCTTCTCTTCATCGGAGTAGGAACCCAGCTCGATGACCTCCATACGGTCCAACAGAGGTCTGGGAACCGTATCCAGGGTGTTGGCAGTGGTGATGAACAGCACATCGGACAGGTCAAAGGGAATCTCAATATAGTGGTCCCGGTAGGTGCTGTTCTGCTCCCCGTCCAGGACTTCCAGCAGCGCGGCGCTGGGGTCCCCCCGGTAGTCGGAACCCATCTTGTCGATCTCGTCCAGCAAAATAACAGGATTGGAGGTCCCGGCCTGGGCCATAGCCGTCATGATCCGGCCGGGCATAGCGCCCACATAGGTCTTTCGGTGTCCCCGGATATCGGCCTCATCGTGGACGCCGCCCAGGGAAATACGGACCATCTTCCGGTTCAGGCTCCGGGCGATGGAATAGGCAATGGATGTCTTGCCAACGCCGGGAGGGCCAACCAGACACAGGATCTGGTGCTGGCTGTCCGGGGCCATCTGCCTGACGGCCATGGATTCCAGGATCCGCTCCTTCACCTTTTCCATGCCAAAGTGGTCCTTATCCAGCACCTTCCGGGCAGCTGCCACATCCAGGCGCTCCTTGGTTTTTACATTCCAGGGCAGGTCCAGGACCGTATCCAGGTAGTTGCGCAGTACGGAGGCCTCAGATGAGCCGAAGGGTTGCTTTTTCAGCTTCTCGGCATCCTTGATAAGCTTCTTTTCCTGCTCTTCCGCCAGATGCAGCTTTTTGATTTTGGCGATATCCTCGTCCAGCTCAGCGTCCTCGTCCTCTTCGCCCAGCTCCTCCCGGATGGCGCGGATCTGCTCCCGCAGATAGTAATCCCGTTGATTCTGGTCCATGTTGGCCCGGGTCTTGTCCTGGATCTCGGATTCCAGCTTCAGAATCTCCAGCTCCCGCCGCAGCATGGCAACCGCCATTTCCAGACGTTTGGTGGGGTTCAGCTGGGCCAGCAGCGCCGCCTTATCCTTGATGTCCAGACCGGAATTCTGGCCGATGGAGTCCGCCAGGAAGCCGTCGTCATCACTTGCCAGCATTTTCAGCTGGATCAGCTGGGCCGGGTGCTCGGTGTAGTCCGTATAGGCGGCGTACAGGCTGTTGGCTTCCCGCCGCAAGGCAAGGCTCCGGTTGCCGGTGCCGCTGTCCGCGCAGGTAACGGATTCCACCTGCCCTGCCAGATAAGGCTCCGTCTGCTTCATTTCCGTAACACGGCCCCGGGACAGGCCCGTTACCAGCACCCGGATATTCTCATCCTGGGCCCGCAGCACCTGCTTGACCTGGACGATGGTACCGATGGTATACAGGTCCGCCAGCTTGGGATCGTCCACCATGATGTCCTTCTGGGGCGTCAGGAAAAGGGTCTGATTCTCTTTCATGGCGGCCTCCAGGGCCAGGACAGACTTGGGGCGGCCCACATCAAAATGGACCGTCTGATCCGGGAAAATGGCCAGCCCCCGCAGGGCCAGAATGGGCATATTCCCGGCATAAATGATCTCGCTCATTGCGTTTTCCCTCCTTTGTGGAGAAATCGGCATATAAAATACGCCTATGAAGACAAAAGGGGGCAGATCTCTCTACCCCCTGAAAAAACATTATTTTTTCCCGTTCAAGGGTTCTCTTGGATGGGCAGGGTCCCGCAGAATGGTAGGCTCGCCGCCTTCCACACACTCCGGCGTCAAAATGACCTTCTTGATGGTGAGGTCCGAAGGAATCTGGAACATGATGCCCGTCATGATCTTTTCCAGAATGGCCCGCAGGCCTCTGGCGCCGATCTGCCGGTCGATGGCCTTTTTCGCCACGGCCTTCATGGCATCCTCGGTGATCTCCAGAGCCACGCCGTCCATTTCCAGCAGCTTCTGATACTGCCGGACAATGGCGTTCTTCGGCTCCACCATAATGCGGACCAAATCCTCCTGACTGAGGCTTTCCAGGCAGGCGATCATGGGCATACGGCCGATCAGCTCCGGGATAATGCCGAACTTCATCAGATCATGGGGCTCTACCTGGGCCAGAAGCTTGCCCACATCCCGCTTTTTCCGGCTCTCCACCGGGGCGTCAAAGCCGATGGTGCTGCGGTCCGTCCGGGCCTCGATGATCTTGTCCAGGCCGTCAAAAGCGCCGCCGCAGATGAAGAGGATGTTGGTGGTGTCCACCTGGATCATCTCCTGCTGGGGGTGCTTCCGTCCGCCCTGAGGGGGGACATTGGCGACGGTTCCCTCCAGGATCTTCAGCAACGCTTGCTGAACGCCCTCGCCGGACACATCCCGGGTGATGGAGGTATTCTCGCTCTTGCGGGCGATCTTATCCATTTCGTCGATGTAAATGATACCCCGCTGGGCCAGCTCCACGTCAAAATCCGCAGCCTGCAGCAGACGAAGCAGGATGTTCTCCACGTCATCGCCCACATAGCCGGCTTCCGTCAGCGTGGTAGCGTCCGCGATGGCAAAAGGCACATTGAGGATCTTGGCCAGGGTCTGGGCAAAGAGGGTCTTGCCGCAGCCCGTGGGGCCAATGAGCAGAATGTTGCTCTTCTGCAAATCCACATCGGAGTCATTGGGGAAAGTAATGCGTTTGTAATGGTTGTATACCGCAACGGACAGGGCGATTTTCGCCTCTTCCTGACCGATGATGTAGTGGTCCATGAAGGCTTTCATCTCCATGGGGGTGGGCAGCTTATCCAGCTTGGGAGCGCCGCCCACATCAATCTCGTCCCGCAGCAGTTCGCTGCAGGCCTGTACGCAGTCGCTGCAGATATACACGCCGGGACCGGCAATCAGGCGTCCGGCCTGGGACTCCCGCTTCCCGCAGAAGCTGCACCGAACCGGCGGCTCACTTGTTCTTGCCATTTTTTCCGGCACCTCGTTTCTGTCAGATAAAAATCAATGATGCTCCAGCACCCGGTCGATCAGGCCGAAAGCCTTTGCCTCTTCGGCGTTCAGGAAGTTATCCCGCTCGCAGGCGGCTGTTACCTCTTCGATGCTTCTGCCGGTATTCTCGGCAAGGATCCGGTTCATCCGGGTCTTGACGTTCTCCAGACGCTTCAGATGGATAGCCATATCCGTGATCTGGCCCTGGGTGCCCGCGGAGGGCTGGTGGATCATGATCTCGGAGTTCGGGAGCGCCATACGCTTACCCTTGGTACCGGCGCTCAGCAGGAAAGCGCCCATAGAGGCCGCCAGACCGACACAGATGGTAGCCACATCGCACTTGATGTATTGCATCGTGTCATAAATGGCCATACCGGCTGTGACGCTGCCGCCGGGGGAGTTGATATAGAACTGAATATCCTTATCCGGGTCCTGGGCCTCCAGGTAGAGCAGCTGGGCGACTACCAGGCTGGCCGTGGTATCGTTAACCTCCTCGGACAGGAAAATAATGCGGTCATTCAACAGACGGGAAAAAATATCATAGCTGCGCTCACCGCGGCTGGTCTGCTCAACAACATAGGGTACTAAACTCATGGTGATGTCTCCTTTCAATTGGCGGTCATAAAAAACGCAGGGCGGATCGGAGGGCCTTTTGCTTCCCTCCGATCCGGATTTTCTGTTTTTCAGCCGACCGTCTGAGCTTTGCCGTGAAACATTCTAACCATTTGGAATGAGGCTTATTCCTCGGTCTTTTCCTCAGCCTTCTCCTCAGCCTTGGGGGCGACGGCGACGGCACTGTCCACGATCAGCTTCACAGCCTTGCGGGTCTTCAGGGACTCGGTCAGCTCCTCCATGGGAACCAGCTCCTTGACCTTGGAGACTTCCATCTCGTACTGCTTGGCCATGCTCTCGAACTCTTCCTCAATATCCTGCTCGGTAACGGTCAGGTTCTCCACCTCAGCGATCTTTTCCAGGGTCACGGTGATCTTGGCCTGCTTCTCGGCAGTGGGCCGGAAAGCATTGCGCATGGTGCTTACGTCGCCGCCCATCATCTTGGCATACTGCTCCATGGAGTAACCGCTCATCTGCAGCTGATAGCCAAAGCGCTCCATCTGCACATCCAGCTCTTTCTCCACCAGAGCATTGGGCATGTCAACGGTGGTATTCTCGGCAGCCTTCTCCACAGCGGCGTTCTCGAAGGTGGAATCGATCTGCTTCTGGGCCTTCTCCAGAGCCTTGGCACGGATATCGGCCTTCAGTTCCTCCAGAGTGTCGAACTCGGAAACATCCTTGGCGAACTCATCGTCCTGCTCGGGAACAATGTTCACAGTCAGCTTGTTGACCTTCACATGGAACACGACAGCCTTACCGGCCAGGTCCTTGTGATAGTCCTCGGGGAAGGTGATGTCAATGTCCTTCTCCTCGCCGGCGTTCATGCCGACGATCTGCTCCTCAAAGCCGGGGACGAAGGAATGGCTGCCCAGAGTCAGGTCAAAGTTCTCGCCCTTGCCGCCCTCGAAGGGGACGCCGTTGTCGAAGCCCTCGAAGTCGATGTTGGCGGTGTCGCCCATCTCCGCGGGACGGTCCACATTCTCGGTGGAAGCCACGTTCTTGGCCATGGCGTCCAGCTCGGCCTGAACCTGGGCATCGGTAACGGTGGGTTCGGCCTTCTCGACCTCCAGGCCCTTGTACTGGCCCAGAGTGACCTCGGGATACACATCGGTGGTCAGGGTCAGGGTAACGGTATTGTCGTCGGCGATCTGCATATCCGTCAGGCTGGGACGGCCCACAGCCTTGAAGCCATCCTGATTGGCAATGGCGAACTCGTAGATCTCGGGGAATATCTCTTCCAGGCCGTCTTCATAGAAAACATGGGCGCCGTACATGGCCTCGATCATCTTCCGGGGGGCCTTGCCCTTCCGGAAGCCGGGGATCATAATGCTCTTGCGGGCCTTCATGTAAGCCTTGTTAACGCCGGTCTCCATCAGGTCCTTGTCGATCTCCACCACAATGGTAGCCTGGTTGCCGTTTCTTTCTACGCTCTTAATATTCATGTAAATATACCTCCTGATGGGTGCTTTGGGACGCACCCCTTATTTATATTTTTACATAGCCGATATATTCTATCAAATAAAGTTGGCGTTGTCCACACTTTTCTTAAAAAGTTTTTATTTTATTACCATATATGGCTGAAAATTCAGATAGTCCGCGGACAGGAGCCGGTAATAGACCCCATCCCACAGCCCCTCCATGGCCAATTTGTGGCTCGCCCCGTGCAGATGCCCATAAAAGCACTGCCGGACCCCGTACTTTTCCAGCAGATCCAGGATCTCCTGGCAGGTATAGCCCTTATACCGGGGCGGATAGTGGAGAAATACCAGCTTCTCCCTGTCCCCCGCCGCTTTCAGAGACGCTTCCAGGCGCATCAGCTCCCGGCGGAACACCTTTTCATCATGGGCGCCGGACTTTTCTTCTTCAAAGAACCATCCCCGGGTGCCGCAGATGGCGTAGTCCTCGTAGAAATAGCAGTTGTTGTTCAGCAGCTCCATCCGGGTAAATCCGTTTTCCTTGCAGAACTTCCCGAACTTCGCCGCGGTGCTCCACCAATAGTCGTGGTTTCCCTTCAGAAGGATCTTCCTGCCGGGAATTTGCTGCATCCAGGCGAAGTCCGCCTGGGCACTCGGCAGGTCCAGCGCCCAGCTGAGGTCGCCCATGAGTACGGTGGTATCCTCCGGCCCGATCACAGATATTCCCTGCCGGAGTTTTTCCATATAGCCCACCCAGGCCCCGCCGAAAATGTCCATGGGCTTCGGCGCGCCGAGGCACAGATGCAGATCTCCAATGGCATACAGGGCCATGCGCTCACCTCTCCATACTCAAGTATTCCCGCACCTTCTGCTTCGGAACATCCAGAAGCTCAGAAATGGTCTCCGCTTCCAATTCCGGGCTGCGCTCGGAGAGCAGCAGGGTCCTGCGGTTCTCCCCCGCCTTGGACCGGTAGTCCTGCACCCCGGCATAGAGGATCGCCGTATAGGGGCAGAGCAGGCAGCTGTAGTTTTTCAGGACACCGGTCAGGGTAAGGGTCAGGCGGCTCTCGCTGGTCACGCCCACGAACAGCACCCTTTGCAGCCGCCGCAGAAGATTCTGCTCCGGCTCATAGGTCAGGCCCATGTAGGCAAATTGGGCGTACTCCACCGCTGTCTTTTCACCGCCCAGGCAGTAGAGCAGATGCTCCAGGCCCATAGGCAGCACCACATCCGCCAGCGGGGTTTTCGTTTTTTCGCAGACCCCATCGGTCCGCAGCTGGCCCAAATGCACCAGCTCCCAGACGCTGTTGTTTTCATTGCAGCAGCAGATGATCTTACCCACGGGGAAGCCCATTTCCTTCAGGTACAGCCCCGCAAGCACTCCGGAAAAGTCCCCGGACAGCACCGCCAGGTCCGTTTCCTCTGTTTCATCCTCCGAAGCTCTGGATAGCAGCATGCCCATAACCGCGATTTTGACGCTTACCTTGGCCCAGAAGCCGCAGCCGCAGCCCAAACGCTCTGACAGGAATTTCAGAATATAGCGCAGTTCCCCTTCCGGGTTGTGCCAGCACTGTCCCAGAACCGTTTTCCGGTCCAGCTCTCTGGCACGGAAGGCCCGGCGGCCCACGGAAAAATCCAGATCCCAGGCCGTGATTCCCTGACCCAGGTACAGCGCCAGCAGCTTCGCCACAGCGCCGTTTTCGGAGAGCTTTCCAAGATCGGCGATCTCTTCCTCACGCAGACGCGGGACCGTCTCCGGCACATACAGCCCGCCGTCCGGGCTGCGGTCACCGCAGAAGGCCTCTTTCGCATCAAAAAGGATCTCCTTACTTCTTGTTGTTGCGTACCGCAGCGTCCATCACTCCCAACGCGTTGTTCCAATAGAGATTCATAACCATTTCCCCGGTCAGCCCCCGTTCCACCAAACGGTCTGCCAGAGCGGGATAGCTCTGCACGCCTTCGAAGCCCTCGGCCAGGGCGTCGCAGCCGTCCAGGTCGCCGCCCAGGGCAATATGGCGGCAATCCGGGTCCATTTCCAGGAAATGGAAAATGTGGTCACAGACGGTATCCAGGGTAGGCTTCTCCCCCAGGAACTCCGCATACTGGTTGATGCCCGCCACGCCGCCGGTATCCCGGATGGCCCGGAACATATCGTCCGTCAGATTCCGGGCATGACCGCACACCGCCCGGCTGTTGGAGTGGGAAGCGATCACGGGAGCCTGGGTGATCTTCATAATGTCCCAGAAGCCCGCGTCGCTGATATGGCTCACGTCCACAAGAATGCCCAGGTTCTGCGCATTGCGGACGTATTCCCTTCCCAGGTCCGTCAGGCCCTCCCCGGTCTGGTTGGAGCCGGTGAGCACATTGCGTTCGTTCCAGCCCAGGGTGGAAACGCGGAAGCCCGCCTGGTACATGGGTTCCAGCAGCTCCGGATCGAAGCCAAAGCCAGCGGGGCCCTCAATGGTCAGCAGGGCGGACATTTTGCCCTTTTCGTAATTCTCCCGAATATCGTCGGCGCTGTAGACCAAACCGATCTTCTTTTTATTCTTATCGACCTCCCGCTGGATGGTGGCGATCTCCCGTTCAAAAACGATCACGGGAGACAATCCATACCACTTTTTCTCCTCCATATAGGGAGTCGTGAAGCAGGCGAAGCACTGGCAGTAGCCGGGCAGTTTCTCCGCCCGGGTCAGGTCGATATGTCCATGATTCTGGTTCAGACTGCCCGCCTGATTCACATCGTCGCCCAGCAGCCGCAGGGCGGTATCGCAATGCAGGTCAAATACCGGAAAATTCATTCAAACGCATCCTCCAAATGATTGATGGTCAGCTTTTTTGTCTCCATTCCCTGGGGCGCGTAGATTTCGATCACATCAAATCTGGGCTGAAGGGATGTGGGATACCGGGATAAGTACATGGAAGCGGTGGCGCGGATACGCTGCTGCTTCCGATAGTCCACAAACTCCCGGGCCTGGGCAAAATCCGCGTTTTTCCGCAGCTTTACCTCCACGAAAACCAGATAGCGCCTGTTTTTGACAATCAGATCGATTTCCCCAAAGCGGCACCGGTAATTGGCTGCCACCAGACTGTAGCCCTTCCGGCGCAGATAGTCCGCAGCCTGGGCTTCTCCCCAGGGTCCCAGCAGATTAGCCATAGAGCTTCTTCAAAAAAGTCCTTCTGTGGATGGCGCAGGGACCCAGCTTTTCCAAGGCCGCGTAATGGGCCTTGGTGCCGTAGCCCTTGTGTATCTCAAAGCCATAGCCGGGGTACTTCTCCGCCGCCTGGATCATCCAGTCATCCCGGGTGACTTTTGCCAGAACGGAAGCCGCGGCAATGCTGGCGCTGAGGCTGTCGCCCTTGACGACCGTCTTACAGGGAACGCCGAAATCCGTCTCCCGGTTGCCATCGACGAGGGCAAACTGCGGTTTCGGGTCCAGCCGGTCAATGGCACGGCGCATGGCCAAGAAGGTCGCTTGCAGGATATTGATCTCGTCGATTTCCTCTTGGCTGGCAAAGGCAATGCCAAAGCTCACAGCCTCCTGCTGAATGATGGGAAACAACTCCCGGCGGCGCTTGTCCGTAAGCTTTTTGCTGTCGTTCAGGCCAGGGATCACCAGCCCCTTGGGCAGGATCACCGCGGCGGCGCATACCGGCCCTGCCAAGGGACCTCTGCCCGCCTCGTCCACGCCGCAGATCAAGTCATAGGGAAGCTCAGATTCGATTTCCCAGAGGTTTCTTTCGCTCATTGCTCTGCCTCCTTGGGCTGCTCCAGGGTAAATTTTCCCAGTTTCCCGCCGCGGAATTCATCCAGCAGCACTTTTGCCATGCGTTCCGTATGAATCTCCCCCCGGGACAGAAGATAGCCCCTGTTTTTGCCCGCCATTTCCAGCAGCGCATAGCCGGGAGTCCCGGCTGGGGCTTCCACCTTATAGCGGTCACGCAATGTCTCCGGGTAGTAGGCCAGCAGCAGCTCCAGCAGACGGCATGCCAGCTCTTCAATATCGATAACGCCCTCTTTGACGGCCCCGGTAAAGGCCAGCATCATGCCCACCTCCGGATCCTCAAACTTGGGCCAGAGAATCCCCGGGGTATCCAGCAGCTGCAAGCCGGAATCCACCGTCACCCACTGCTTGCCCCGGGTAACGCCCGGACGGTTTTCCGCCTTGGCGCCCTTCCGGCCGGAGATCTGGTTGATCAAGGTGGACTTTCCCACATTGGGGATCCCCACCACCATGACCCGCAGAGGGCGGTTCATGCCCTTGGCGGCGTCCCTTTGCAGCTTCTCCGCGCATGCCTTCCGTGCGGCGGGGGTGAAGCCCACGATGCCGCGCTTGGTCTTGCAGTCCGTGGCAATAACGGCAAACCCCAGCTTTTCAAAATAGCTCTTCCACTTGGCCGTAGCCGTCGGGTCCGCCAGATCCATCCGGTTCAGGACGATCATCCGGGGCTTGCCGCCGCAGATGGCGTCAATATCCGGGTTCCGGCTGGACATGGGGATCCGGGCATCCACGATCTCGCAGACCGCGTCCACCTGCTTCAGGTCCGCCTCGATCTGCCGCCGGGTTTTGGTCATATGGCCCGGATACCACTGAATATTCATGTTTTCCATTTAATTTACCTTTCCGACCCGCTGCATGTCCCTTTGCTGGGTACCGCCGTCCGTGCCCGGAAAGAGCAGCAGGGCCACCTTGCCCAGGATCTCCCGCTTGTCCACCTGGCCGATCTCCAGGGAACGGCTGTCCTTGGAGTTGTTGCGGTTGTCGCCCATGACAAAGATGCAGCCCTCTTCCACGATCTGGGGGAAAACGGCCCCTTCGTCCAGGTTGGTCATGGTATTGGTATAGTCCTCTTCCAGAGGGTAGCCGTCCACGTAGACCAGGCCGTTTTCAAAATCCATATCCACGATCTGCCCCTCGGTGGCAATGACCCGCTTGACAATGGGCTTGCCATTGTCATAGCTCTGCTTGCTGAGCACCACGATATCCCCCTTCTGGGGTTCTCTGTAAAAAAGGTTGCTGACCAGCAGAAGATAATCCCCGTCCAGAAGGGTCTGCTTCATGGAGGGGCCGGACACCACAATGATCCGGAAGAACACCAGAAACAAAATCATGATAACGGACAGCATGCCTACCACATCGTGCAGATACTGCACAAGGCTCTTTTCAAAGCCCTGCTCTTCCGCGGGCTTTCTCTCCGGCTGTTTTTTGGATCTGAACAGTGCCACTTCGTATCCTCCTGTTTCTGCCTGCATCCCGGCACAGTTTGGGGTTATTGTACCACAGCTTTCCGGTATTTTCCAGAAAGAAAATAATAATTTTCCGCAAGACATAAAAAAAGAGGGCAAAGCCCTCTCTTTTTATGAAAAGCAGGTTTAAACCTTCTCCTTGATCTTGGCGGCCTTGCCGGAACGATCCCGCAGGTAGTACAGCTTCGCGCGGCGAACCTGGCCCTTGCGGACGGTCTCGATCATAGCCACGTTGGGAGAATGCAGGGGGAAGACTTTCTCGCAGCCGACGCCGTAGGAGACCCGGCGGACGGTAATGGTCTCACCAATGCCGCCGTGCTTGCGGGCAATGATGGTACCCTCAAAAACCTGGATACGCTCACGAGCGCCTTCCTTGATGCGTACATGCACACGAACGGTGTCGCCCACCCGGATCTCGGGCAGCTCTTCCTTCATGTACTGGCTGTTCAGTGCTTTTACCAAATCCATCTTTATTGTCCTCCTTAAATATTAGGCGTTCATACCCGCAAAAACAGCGGCAGAGGACACACCTTGATTTCAGACCGGTTCATTCTAGCATAGAAATATGGAAAAAGCAAGCACTTTTTTGGTATTGTACGCTTTCCATTGCGGAATCAGATTTCTGTGAAGGTATAGCGGACCATACTGCCCTTCCCGTCACCCGTGATAATCAGTGTGTCCCCTGTGGCGGTCTTTGTGGTGTCCATCACAGGATATAGAGCATTCTCCTTGACGTAGGCCTCCGGGTTTTCGCATTCGGCCTCAATGATCTCTTTCTTTGCGTGGCGCTCCCCGCCGCAGGGGTTGATGGTCTCAATAAGAATTTCATATTCCTTCATAACAGCCGCTCCCTTTTGTTTTGAGATTAGGATAACACGGACGGCCCGGATACGCAAACGGGCATTTTTCACAAGAATATTACCCAAAAATTGTGCAAATCAACTCCGCATGCTTTTCAATTCCCAGGCCCGCCGCTGCCGAATTCCCGATTGATGGTAATGACTCTGTTTTCCATTTACTGTTCTCCTTTCAGGGTGCTGGTATCGGAAAGCTCACGATAGGTCTGATGGATAAAGAAAATCGCAATGATGAATGTCAGCATGTCCGCCGCCGGAAACGACCACAGCAGGCCGTCCAGCCCGAAGAGCATCGGAAGAATGATCGGGAGGCATACACCAAAGATGATTTCACGAGTCAGGGAGACGGCGGTAGAGGCAAAGGCCTTGCCAAGGGCCTGCAAATAAATGAACGTGCCCTTGTTCAGCGTTGCCAGCGGCATCAGGCACAAATAAATGCGGAAGCATTTCACGGTAAAGTCCGCATAGTACGCACTCTCATTTGCCGCACCGAACAGCATGGCAATTTGCAGCGGGAATACCTCTACGATCACCAGTGCCGCGGCGCCAACGATGAATTCCGCTATAAGCAGGCGGGAAAACAGTGCCTTGGCCCGGTCCTTTTTCTTTGCGCCGATATTATACCCGGCGATTGGAATGCACCCGGCTGCCATACCGATGGCAATGGAGATGGCGATCTGGAAGAACTTCATAACAATGCCCAGGACGGCAAGGGGGATCTGGGCATACTCCGGCTGCCCGAACACAGGGTCCAGTGCCCCGTACTTCATGCACATATTCTGCACGGCTGCCATAGAGATGACCAGGGAAATCTGGGCCAGAAAGCTGGTAAGTCCCAGGACAAGGAACTTTGGAATCAGTTTTCCGTCCAAGCGGAAGCTGTCTTTTCTCAGCTTCACAACCTTCATGCGCCGCAGATACCAGACGGAAAGCCCCGCCGTCAGCACCTGGCCGGCGACGGTCGCAACGGCAGCACCCATCATGCCCCAGTGAAATCCATAGATAAAGATCGGGTCAAGGATCACATTGGCGATCGCGCCGGAGACCGTTGCGACCATGGCAAATTTAGGGCTGCCGTCGCTGCGGATCACCGGATTCATTGCCTGATCGAACATATAGAAGGGAATGCCCAATGTGATATAGAAGAAGTACTCTCCGGCAAAGATATGGGTCTCCTCATTGACCGTTCCGCCGAACAGAGCAAGGATCGGTTCGCTGAAAATCAGGTAAACCGCCGTCAGCACGAGGCTGCTCACAACACACAGTACGATCGAGTTGCCGACAGACTTGTGGGCATCCTCCCGCGCGCCGCGCCCCAGCGCAATGCTTACAAAGGCGCAGCAGCCATCGCCGATAAATACGGCAATGCCAAGGGCAACCACCGTTAAGGGGAACACTACGGTATTGGCCGCATTGCCGTAGGAACCTAAGTAGCTGGCGTTGGCAATAAAAATCTGATCGACAATGTTGTAAAGCGCCCCTACCAGAAGGGAAATAATGCAGGGAATGGCATAGCCTTTCATCAGCCTGCCAATGGGTGCCTCACCCAGAATCGTGTTGTTGTCCATTGGAATCACCTTTTCCTTAAAAAATATGCGTAAGCCCGGCAGATACATCCGGACTTACGCATTTCGCAACACGATGAATATGGGGCTTAAACAAGAAAGCGGCGGGCATGCCCAACTGGATTTACGCATACCCGCCACTCGCTGTGAAAGTATTATATCAAATCCTTCCGGATTTTTCAAATGTTTTCTTCCTTCAGAAAACGCAATTTTTATGCCGCTTTACTCAGACAGATACAGATTCAGGCTCTGCAACGCCTGGCTGACGGCTTCCTGGACCGTACAGCTGCCCTTCATGCTGGCGGCGGCCTGGGCCGTGATCAGGCTGCGGATGGTCCGGTCCGTCAGCGCTGGGGTGGTCAGATCGTTGACCCAGGTAACGAGCTGCTGCCGTTCGGCGGCGCTGGGGTAGCGGGCCGTCAGAGAGATATAATTGCCGTTCTCGTCCGAAGAGCCAAAGGTCGTCTGCGCCGTTTTGTCTTCCTGGATCTGCCGGTCAAAGACTGCCCGATTCACCGGGAAGCCGAAGCTCAGAGCATTTCCCTGGACCTCCTCGTCCAGCACGAAGCGCACAAAGTCCTTTGCCGCCGCCCCGTTTTCGGAAGAGGCCAGGACGCCGTAGAGCTGCCGGGGCAGGAACACGCCGGATGCCTGAAGGTTCAGGGGCAGCAGCGCATAATCCTCCAGCTGGTCGTCCCCCGCCAGGGCATAGGACCAGACTTCCATTCCCTCCAGGGTTCCGGCGGAAAGCGCCATGCCGTTCATTACAATATCCCGGGATCCGCCGATGCCGGTGTATTCGCCGGGGGTATAGAAATCGTTCTGGCTTTCCAGCTCCTTGAGGATATCCGCATATCGCTCCCGCATAGGAGCGTCCATAGCATAGAGCTTGCCCATTGCCTCCAGGAAGCGCTCCAGCGCTTCTTCATCCAGAGTACCGTCCGCTTTCTTCCAGGCGGCGGAGCAGCTGTCATAGAGGCAGTCCGTCACCAGCTGGGGGATCATGCCGTTCATCAGACTGCGCGCCTGATCGTTCTGAGCCAGGGCCTGGGATGCCGCGTCCACCAGGGAATCCAGATTCGCAATCCGCGTGACCAGCTCCCGTGGGCCGTAGACAGCCGGAATGGCAAAGGCGGCGGGAATGACGCAGACCTTTCCGCCCCGTTCGTAGCACTTTGTGATCTGCTCCAGCGTGGGCGTCTCTGCCAGAAGGTCAGACAGATCCATGAGAATGTCCTTTTCCAGGTAGCTGTCCAGGGACATGCCGTCCAGACGCAGGATATCCGGGCCGGAGCCTGCCAGAATTTCCGTATTCAGCGTCCGCAGGGCGTCTGCCTCCGTCATGCCGTCCTCCCCGGTAAGGCCAATTTCCAGAGACACCTCCGTCTCCGGGTGGGACTTCTGGAACCGGGAGATCATCTGCCGCAGGTCATCGTCATCGTAGAGGCTGTATACCTTCAGCTGATTCGTAGCCTGCACGGGCGCTTCGGCATCATAGACAAAACTGCACAGCGCGGCAATACCGGACTGCTGGCCCAGCACATAAAAGGTGCCGTCCTCCGTCCCCTCCAAGGCTTTCGGTACAAAGCTGGGATCTCCGAAGGAGCTCTTGGACGCGCTGATCAGTTCCTCCGTCACACTGCCGCCGGGCACATAGCTGTAAAGGCCCTCGTCTGTGGTGAAAAACAGATAGCCGTCCCCATTCTTCCAGAAAACGATTTTGCTCTCCCCGCCGGAGGTGGCCTGTTCGGACGCCATCAGCTGCTTGCCCAGCGCATCCGTCAGCTGCTCCTGCTGCCCCTCCGATACCCGTCCGCAAAGCGTATCGCTGAGAAGATAGGTATCTTCTCCCGCGCAGACCAGACCGCCGACGGTTGACCAAATCCCCAGTTCATTGCGGTTCGCGCTGAGACTGCCGTCCGTCAGATTGACTTCCCGCAGGTCGTCAAAGGAAAAAAGAAGCATCAGCCGGTCGTCCGATGTAACGTCCGCGCCGCCCAGGAGGAACCCATCGGATTCGTTGACCTCCGGATAGGTAATGGGCAGCTCCCGCAGCGCGCCGTCGGCTGACAGGATGGCAAAATGATAACGGTATTCCCGCTCCCCAACCTTCTCGATCCCGGAGAGGAACACGGAACCGTTCCTGAAAAAACGCAGAAAGTCCAGATTGCCCATGGCCTTCACGGCCTCCGGCAGAACCACATCCTCCGTCCAGCCGCCCTCCGCCGTCCGGGTGAAGATCCTGTATTCCTGCTCCCCGGTCATCAGACCGACCCGAATGCGTCCGTCTGAAAGCATCGTCATGTCCATGGGGTACCCTTCCGCCGGAAGGTCAATGGACTGCTCTACATAGCGGCCCTTGGCAACCGTAGCCTCGGGCAGCACCGTTTCCTTCTTCCCGCACCCAGCCAGGCCAACGATCGCCAAGGCCAGGGCAAGAAATATCGCAAGTATTCTTCGCTGCATTGTAATTACCTCCTATTCCGCCGGCGGCTTTTCCCCGCCGGCGCTGGGATAAGCATAGCAGAGGTTTCTCTAAAGCATCTCCATGTTGGCTCTAAGATTTCTCTAAGGCCCGCAAAGGCAATTCAAGGAAAAACACCGCGCCGCCGCCCGGGGCGTCCTCTACCCAGAGCCTGCCCTGGTGGGCCGCCGCGATTTCAGACGCGATGCTCAGGCCCAGGCCAAAATGCTTCCGATCCGAGCGGGCGGCCTCGCCGCGGTGAAAGCGCCGGAAAATCCGCTGTTTTTCCCCATCCGGCACCCCGGGACCTGTATCCGATACAAAAACGCGCAGCTTCTTTTCGGATACCTGTATGCCAATGGTAACGCCTCCCGGCGCGGGGGTATAGCTCATGGCATTGTCCAGGAGGATCGCAAGCGCCTGACTGATTCTGTCCGGGTCCGCCATGACCATGGGGACCTCCTCCGGCAGCTGCAAATGCAGCCCCAGGCCCTTTTCCCTGGCCCGGGGTTCATAGGTCTCGAAGCATTCCAGAATCAGCATATCCGGTTCTGTGGGCCGCTTCTGAATCTTCCAGCCGCCGCTGTCGGCGCTGGCAAGGTCCAGCATATCCTGAATGAGCCGCCCCATGCGGTCCCCTTCCCGGGTAATGACCTGGGAAAAGGCCTTCTTTTCCGCCCCCTCCGCCCGCTCCATGGCGGCAGAAGCGGAGAGAATGGCGGTCAGGGGCGTGCGCAGCTCGTGGGAGGCCGCGGCGATAAATTGGGTCTGCCGCCGTTGACTCTCGGCCACAGGCCGCAGCATCCGGCCCGCAAAGCCCCAGGAGAAAACACCCAGCAGCCCAACCGCCACCGCCGCACCGACGCCCACAATAACCCGCTGGCGGGTGAAGCCTTGCCGCAAATCATCCAGAGGCCGCAGCAATGTCAGCTCCAAGACGCCGCTTCCCTTGGGCACCTTGGCCACCCCCGCAAAATACGCTCTGCCATCCTCCGCCGTCATGGAAAAGGCGCAGGAAAAGGCCCTTGCTTTCTCCGACATTCCGTAGTCCCGGCGGGCAAGCGCCTTTGCCTGCTCCGCGGCGCTGCCGCCCCGTTCCGGGTCCATCCCTACGGAGAACAGGGGCATGTCCCCATCCGTGACCGATACCCGCAGACTGCCGGAAGCCTCCAACTGCTCGAACCAGTGCATACTCAGCTTTTCCTGACTTTGCAGATAGGCCGTTGCCGTGGAAAGCTGGCTGCCGAAATTCCGAAAAGCCTCGGCCCTTCCGCTTTTTTCGGAAAGGGCGAGGCAGAGGACGGTCATGCACAGAAGAATGGTTCCGGTGACAAGGGTATTAAAAGCGGTCAATTTTACACGCAGCCGTTTCACGCTTCCTTCGCCTCCAATCGGTAGCCGATCCCCCGGACCGTGGTCAGGCTGAGTCTGCTTCCAACCTTGCGCAGACTGCGGCGGAGGAAGTAGGTATAGTTATCCAGATTGCCGTCCTCTACCTCCGTTTCCATACCCCAGACCCGCAGCAAAATGCTCTGCCGGGGCAGGGTCTGGCCGGGATTTCGGAGAAACAGCTCCAAAAGATCCCCCAGGCGTTTGGAGAGCACCGTAGCGGCTTCCCCGCAGCGCAGGGTCAGGCTGTCCGGGTCGTAGGTCACATCCCCATAGCGCAGCAGGCTTCCTCCCGCAATGGCGGAAGGACGGCGCAGTACGCAGCGAATCCGGGCCAGAAGCTCGTCATAGGCGAAGGGCTTCACCAGGTAATCGTCCGCCCCGGCATCCAGGCCCTGGGTCTTATCGCTGACCTGCCCCAAGGCTGTCAGAAAAATCACCGGGGTCTGGATGCCCTCCCGCCGCAGCTGCCGCAGCAGGGTCATGCCGTCCTTCCGGGGCAGCATCCGGTCCAGGATAATCAGGTCGTGGGCCTGCTGTCTGGCCCAGAGCAAGCCCTCTTCCCCGTCGTTGCAGATATCCAGTTGGAAGCCGTCCTGCCGCAGCTGATAGCCCAGGGACAGGCACAGACTTTCATCGTCCTCAATAAGCAGTAAACGCAACGCGCTACCTCCTTCCGCCCACAGCCGCCGCAATGGTCCCGGCCAGAGCACACAGCATTGATTTTACCATATTCTGCTCCATTTGCAATGCCCGGTCCACCGGGGCCCAGGTGAAAATACGCAAAAGGTTCTCCTTCTGCCCCCGCGCCAAGCTGCCCCAGAAAGAAAAATCCGACCAGACAGAGGGGACCGCATCGCCGGGCACAATGATACGGCTGCCAAGGACCGCGGCGCCAATCCCGGCCGCCAGCCAGCCCAGCCATTTTGCCCGCTTTCCGGCCAGACGACACAGGGCCGCCAGCAGCACCCACAGCGGCAGCAGGCAGAGGTTTCTCGCAAATACCAGCAGCGGGTAAAAATTCAGGATCTCACCGGAGAGGTCATGGCGCAGCAGGAACTGCCGGGCCGTCTCCGTGCCGTTTTCGTCAAAACCGGCGAGAACGCACTGGTCCAGGCTGTCCTTCTCTCCCGCCGAAACCAGGGCCGTAGGCGAAAGGGCGGCAAGTGTACCGGAGGCGGTCAGCGTCCTCTCCCCGGATACCACCTGCTGGCCGCCTACGCCGTCCGTTCCGAAAAGGGTCTGGGCCGTTTCGCCGTCCAATACGCAGCCCTGGGTCCAGGAAAGAGGCTCCGCCCCCAGCAGCGCGCCATTGCCCAGAAGGGACGCCACCGTGGCCTTTGCCGATCGGCCGTTGTCCGGACAGGACAGCCATTCCCCTTCCCGGACGGTATAAAAGCAGAAGCCCACAGCCTTTTCTTCTTCCGCCTCCCGGGCGGCGATCTCCGCTGCCTCTGCCGCGGTGACGGCCCGGTCCAGCCGCAGATAAATGCCGCTGCCGTTTTTCTCTGCCAGATCTGTAAAAGCAAGCGCCGCTAGCCAGAGCAGGAGCGCCAATACAAGAAATAGCCTTCTCATTCCGCCCGCACCCGGCTTCCGCTGTCCACAGCCCGGTTGGAGCCGACAATGACCTGTTTGTCGGTAAGGCCGCCGACCTCCAGGGCTGCCGTCGTCTCGTTTTTGTCCAGCACCGTTACCATGACCTTGGCAGCCTGGGTTTGCTGGCCCAGAACCGTACTGACCGTTTCCAGCGTCAGCACATAGGCCCGGTTCTGGGCGTCCATGTGCAGGGCTGTCAGAGGCACGCAGCAGGTATATGCCTGAGATCTCCGGGTAAAGGTCAGCTCCATGCCTGCCCCCAGAGGAATATCCGCCGCGGGGAGGGACACCGTAAGCGTGCCGCCGGTGTCCTTAACGGCGAAAGCGACGACGGGGAGGTCCTTGTATTCCTTTCCGCTGCTTTCCAGCCGAAGCGTCACCTTATCGCCGGTGCCGATGTATTTGCTCTGATCCTGAGTCACATCCGCCGTAAATTTCCAGCCCTGGCTGCTGTCCGCCAGCAGGAAAGCCGTGGTCTCCGAGGTCAGCTGGCCGGTGCTCACATAACAGGCCGTCACCACGCCGTCCGCGGGGGACTTGACCTCTCCTCCGGAATCCCGGAGCGCCTCCAGCTTCTGAAGCTTCGCTTTCATCTGGTCATAGGTGATCTGACCGATCTGAGCGCTGCTGCCGGTGCTTTCCGGCAAGGAAGCCGTTTCCAGCGCCTGACCATAGGTCCGGGCCGCGTCTTCAAGCGCGCTCTGGGCCTGCACGTAGGCGTCCTTCGCCTTTTCCAGGGCATCCAGCAATTCCCGTTCCGATTTCTGGACGCCGGGGGTAAAGTCCGCCAATGCCTGTTTGGCCAAGTCGGCTTCCGCCTGCGCCTGGGAAAGGGTCTCCTGAGCGGCCTGGACTTTGGGGGCATAGTCTGCCTCCACCTGGGCCGCAATGGCATCCTTTTCCTCCTGGGACAGGGGTTCCTCTCCGGTATCCGCCTGAGCGATGGCGGCGTCAACGGCGTCCTGCCGCTCCCGCGTCAGCGCGTCCAGGTCACTCTGGGCCTGGGCCTGCTTCGCTTCCGCGTCTCGAAGGGCCTGCTCCAGAGCCGCTTTTTTCTCCGCGTCACCGGAAACGCCGGCATAGTAATCGTCCAGTTCCTTTTGGGCCTGGTCCACGACGGCCTGGGCCCGGTTCCGGGTCTGTTCCGCGCCGGAGACGGCAGCATTGTAGTTCTCTTCCGCCTGGGCTTTCGCGTTTTCCCGCTGCCTCGCCTGGGCGGCGCTCTGACTCCAGGCATCCTGCACGGAGAGCTGCTGCTTGCGCAGCTCCTGATTCTGCGTTTCTATTTTTTCGTTCAGATAGTCCATATCCAGGCGGAACAGCACATCGCCGGTCTTTACCTGCTGCCCCTCCGATGCCAATACCGCCCCCACGCGAAGCCCCGGCTGGGTCGTCACCGCGATCTCCTGATTCCGGGTGGTCTTGCCCGACACCCGCACCGTATGGTCTATGGTTCCCCTGGTAGGCGCGGCAGTACGCACCACCGCCGTCCCCCGCTGATAGACCGCCCGGGACAAAAGCGTGAAAAGTACCATAATTCCGAAGAAAATGCCCAGAATCCGCCAAAGTGTTCTCTTTTCCATTATTCTTTCCCTCCCGGCAGGGCAATGCCCTGCTCCAAAGCATCCTGGCACAGGCCGAACAGCAGCAGCGCCGGAATCAGCATCAGCAGTGCCGCCGCAAAGCCAAGGCCCGCGTCCGTAAGCGTTGTCTCCGGCAGGAACAGCGACAGGGGCCACAGCGCCCGGTTTTTCAAAAACGTCATGGGCTGCTCGATCAGATTCCAGGCATCCAGAAAGCTCAGAATGCCCACGCTCAGCAGCCCCGGCAGCCCCAGGGGCAGAGCGATATACCGGAAGATCTGCCACTCCCCCGCCCCGTCCAGCCGGGCGGCCTCCAGGATCTCCTCCGGGATGGCGTCAAAAAAACGGGTCAGCAGAAATACAGGATAGGCAGAGAATATCCCGGGCAGGATCACCGCCCATAGGGTATTCAGCAGTCCAAGCCCCTTCAGCACCAGATATTCCGGGTACATCAGCACCTGAAAGGGCAGCAGCATCAGCACCATGTAAAGACTGCCCAGCTTCCTCGGCAGATGGAGCTTGGCCAGCGCCCATGCCGCCGGAACCGCCAAGGCAAATTGCCCCAACAGAATTCCCGCCGTAATGGCCACGGAGTTCCAGAACATGGTAAAAAACGCCGGGCTGTCCAGCAGTACCTGCACCAGAGATCGGAACGTTGGACTCTGGGGCAGCAGCGTCCACTTTGCCAGCCCCTGGCCATTCCCCAGCACCGGACGCAGATTCTCCGTCAGCTCCCATTGGGAGGAAAAGGCGCCTGTGACGGCGATCCATATGGGTAGGAGCATTATCAGCGCGAACAGCCCCAGAAGAAGCCATAAAAGCTTTCGTTTCATCCCTAGTCCTCCTTGTCCCAGGCCCGGCGCAGCAAAGCAATCAGCCCAAGCACCACACAGCTCACCAGCACGGAGGCGGCGGCGATCTTGTCATAGTCCAGTTCCCGGAACCAGTTGTTGTATAGATGCTGCACCAGATACATCTGCTCCTGAGGGTAGTCCCCCGCCACCAGCCATGCCTCCCGGAAGACCTTAAAGGAATTCAGCAGGGACAGTACCGCAATGGAATAGGCGCTGACCTTCAGATTTGGCAGGGTAATATATAAAAAGCTCTGGAAGCCGCTGGCCCCGTCCATCTGGGCCGCCTCGTAGACGCTGGGGGGAATGGCCCCCAGCGCAGCGGTCCAGAGTACCACCGTATAGCCCAGATTTTTCCATAGGTAGCTGATGACCAGCACCCAGAAGGAGGCGGAGGTCCCCATCCAGTTCACGCCCCGCGCGCCAAAGCTTTCCAGAGCGGCGTTCAGCAGGCCGTTTTCATGAAAGAGCAGCTTCCAGGCCAGCACCACGGAAGCCGCGGGCACCGCCATAGGCAGCAGGAAGGCGCTGCGCAGCTGCCGCCCGCCCAAAACCTGCTTCAGTCCCAGGGCCAGCAGCAGAGACAGGCACAGCAGCAGCGGAATGCACACCAGCATAAATTTTCCCGTATTCCAGGCCGCCAGCCGGAACGCCCGATTGGAAAGCACCGTGCGGAAATTCTGCAGGCCCACCCAGCTGCCCCCGATGGCGGACCGAAATGCCCCAACCAGGACCTCCAGCATGGGAAACAGGGCAAACACCGCGACCCCCAGCAGATTCGGCAGCAGGAACAACCACCGGGCCATATCTTTTTTTTGCTTCACGTTTTTCCTTCTTTCCTCGGATTTCCGGAATCAGGATAACATGGGCATCTCTAAATGGCCTCTAACGAAAAAAGCCCCCGCCGCAAAATGCAGCAGAAGCTTGTAAAAAAGAGACATCCCGTGGAACACCGCTTCTGCGGCGTCAAACCTCCAAGATCCTGCAACGCACATATGGATATGCGCCCACACCCGTACCGGGTGCGTTCGCGTATCCATGGATTTTCCCACGGCCTAAAAACGTGCCACCGGCACGTTTCAGACTGTCGAAAAAGTCCAGCTTTTGCTGGGCTTTTTTCATTATCCATGA
>CAVLCF010000010.1:0-29497 GCA_963661735.1 bacterium
GGCTCCGCTTGCCGAAATTTTTAATTTTGTCAAGTGTTTTTTCGACTTTTTTGAAAAAAATAACCGGTACTGGGAACTTCCTAGTACCGGTTTTGAAATTCTTAACTAAATGGCATTGGTCCGCACACTGCCGTGGCAATCCCCCGGATTTTCAAATATCTACGTTAGAAAATCTTGGATTTTACGCCTATCCGGGGGATTGCCACACCAGTGACTCGGTCACTGGCTCGCAATGACATTTTATATTTTGGCTATTTTGACCCATAGGGGTTCCTGGTGAGACAGCCCCTTTTTTAGGAAAAAATTACATCTCCTCAATGTGGTACACATAGTCCAGCGAGCGGAGGGCGGAGATGATGTCCTCGTGCTTTTTGTATTGCTTCAGCTCCGCACTGGCCACGGTGAAGGAGACGGAGAACACGCTGATGCCGGAATTCAGGTAGGCGGGGTTGGATTCGATGTCGTCAATGCGGATCCCCAGCGCCCGGACGGTGGAGACGAAATCCGGCAGGTCGCTTTTGTTTTTCAGCTCCAGGTGGACCTCGAAGTGGTTGGACCGGTCCTTCAGGTGTTTTTCCAGCACCGGCAGACTGGACATGCAGGCCAGCATGGCCAGGAACAGGCCCAGGGCCGCCGTATAGATCCCCGCGCCCAGGGCCATGCCCACTACGGCGCAGCACCAGAGGCCCACCGAGGTGGTCAGGCCCTTGATCTGGCTCTTGGAGCTGAACAGGATGGAGTTGCCGCTGATGGTAGCCGTGCCGATGACCGCCGCGGCGGACAGAACGGGCAGCTGTACGCCGAATTGCAATAAGAGATACTGGTCAATGAGCATGGTGCCGCAGCCTGCCAGACACACCAGAATAAAGGTCCGCAGTCCGGCGGAATGGCGCTTGCTGGACCGCTCGCAGCCGATAATGGCCGACAGCGCCATGCTGAGAATCAGCCGGAACAGCACGGCGGGCAGCGTAAGGCCCGCGCTCCAATCGCCCAGAAAGGCCCCGATCCAATCGTTTTCCATATGTATTACCTCCGCATTGAGAAATAGCGCCGCTGGAGCTGGCTGTGGGCGAAGTGCTCTTCCGCGGCCTCCGTAAAGGCCGCCTCCTCTTCGCTCACGGCAGACTCATGCTCCGGCAAAGTCTTTTGGATTTTCTGGATCCGCTCGATCAGAAGCTGCACGTCGTTCTTGGGCTTCCCGGCTTCCGTAACCTCTTCCACCGGGGCCAGATCCTCCAGCCGGGTGGAATAGGACCGGGACAGATACAGCGCCAGCTTGGCGCAGCCGGGGCCGATCAGCTCATAGAGGACGCTGGAGGCCAGAATGATGGTCTGTAAGTCCTCTCCCATGGCACCGCCCAGGGTCCTTGCCCCCAGGGCCGCCAGACCGATGGCCACACCGGCCTGGGGGATCAGGGCCAGCCCCAGATAGTTCCGGACCAGCCGGTCCTTTTTCACCAACCGGCAGCCCAGCCACGCGCCCAGGTATTTGCCCAGAATGCGCACCAGGAAATAGCTGCCGCCGATGACCAGCAGCGGTACGCCGTTCATGGCACCGCCGGAGGACACCAGGGCGTCCAACCGGAAGGACATGCCGGAGCGGACGAAGAACAGCAGCAGGATCGGGGGGCTGAAATAGCCCAGCTGCTTGAAAAGCTTATCGTTTTCCGCAATGTTGGTGTAGACCGTGCCCATGGCCATGCAGCCCAGCAGCGGGGATACGTCCAGCAGGGCGCAGACGCCGCAGAAGGAGAACAGCAAAGCGATGGAAATAATCAGCTTGTTGTCCGTGGAACGGTTGCTGGGCATCAGCAGCTTCATGAACAGCCCGAACACGCCGCCCAGGGCCATAACCAGAATGTTCAGAGCCACCGGCCGGATCAGAGCGCCCAGGGTAAAGCCGGTGCCGTCCAGAGAGGCCAGCGCCACGGAAATGGCAATGGAATAGAGCACCAGGCCCACCACATCGTCCAGGGCAACCACCTGAAGCAGGGTATCCACAAAGTCGCCCCGGGCCCCGGTCTGCCGGATGGTCATCATGGTAGAGGCGGGGGCCGTGGCAGAGGCCAGAGCCGCCAGCACAATGGAAAAGGCCAGATTCAGGCGCAGAATCCAATAGGTCAGCACAAACACAGCCAGGGAGGCCAGAACAGCCTCCAGAACGGTGATCCAGACTACCTTCATGCCGCTGCGCTTCAGCACGGAGAGCTTGAAAAACTCGCCGGTGGAGAAAGCAATGAAGGCCAGCGCGATGTCCGACAGGAAGTCGGTGCCGTCGATGATCCTCTGGGGCACCAGGTCCAGGCAGTAGGGGCCGATGAGAATCCCGGCCAGGATATAGGCGGTGACGTTTGGCAGCCGCAGCCGTTTGGTGATCCGGGTAAGCAGAAAGCCGGAAAACAGCATCAGGGCCACGGAAATAATGACGGTAGGCACCTGGGGAAGATTCATCAGGGTATCATGCAGCGCGGACATAAAAGGCACCTCCTCCGCTGTGTAAAATATATTTTACATTCGCTACATTATAGACCGGAACCAATGGTCCGTCAATGGCATATTACACATATTTCTTTGAAAATTCTGTGAAAATTTGTCGCAAACAAATAATAGAGCCGGACAGGCCCACTGGGGCTGTCCGGCTTTGAGAACGGAATGTACCAAAAGAAAAAGCCTATTCAAACAGGATGCAGGCCGTATAGGCCAGGGTGTTGGGGCCGTGGTAGTAGGGGATCCCCGCCGCGGCGCAGGCTTCATTGACCAGCAGGCCGTAACCCTCCATGGAGGCGCAGGCCCGGTCCGGGAGGCGGCACGGCTCGGGGTAGGCGCATTTGCCGCAGATGCGGCAGCCGCCGGTGCCCAGGCACAGAGCGGTTTTCTGTTCCGCATGGGCCTTGTCCGCCAGGGCGTGGAACCGGGCCGTGTGGTCCTGCTCCGCCTCCATCATGCCCTCAATGTCAAAAGAATCCTCCAGCTGGGCCACGGATTGGACCAGAATGCCTTTCGCCTTGGAAGAAATGCGCTTAGCGCAGGTTTCCAGATCCCCGCATTCCGGGGGACAGGTCCAGTTTTTGCCGTAGGCGTGGCACTTGTCCGCGGCGCACATGGCCCGGACCTCGGCGTTGGGCTTCAGCGCCGCCGGGTCTACCGGCGCGGCTTCCGAAAAGCCCAGCTCTTTGGCATAGGCTACCCATTCGTCAATTGTCATTCGTCATCCTCCTCAAAGGTCAGGCAGTCCACGTAGCAGTCCTGGAATTCCGGCAGGGCCGCCAGCTCCAGGAACTCCGTCTCCTTCGCCAGCCGGGCGGCATAGGCAAACTCCGCCCCGCTCAGGCTGCAAAGCTTCGCGCCCTCGCCGGCGGCGTTGCCGATGGGCTGGATCTTCTCCACCAGCTCCGGCGGGATCATGCCGATGCGGCAGGCCGAGGCGGGGTCCAGGTAATTGCCGAAAGCGCCGGCCAGCAGGACCTGCTCGATGTCCCCGATTTTTACGTCCAGGTGCTTTGCCATCAGCTCAATGCCCGCCCGGATGGCGGCCTTTGCCAGCTGTACCTCCCGGACGTCCTTCTGGGTCAGCACCACGTTGTCGCAGAGGGTATAGTCCCCATGCTCCAGACGGCCCATTTCGTCGATCTCGCCGGTTTCCAGCAGTACGGCGATCAGATCCAGAAGTCCCGAGCCGCACAGGCCCACGGGGGGCTTGTCTCCGATGACGTGGTAAGAGACGGCGCCGTCTTTCAGGAACACATGGTCCACGGCCCCTTCCGCCCCCCGCATGCCGCAGGAGATCTTCGCCCCCTCGAAGGCGGGTCCGGCGGCGGTGGAGCAGGCCACGGCCCGTTTGCTGCTGCCGAGCACCATTTCGCCGTTGGTGCCGATGTCGATGAGCAGGGTCAGCTTCTCCCGGCGGTCAAACCGGGAGGCCACCAGGCAGCCCACGGTATCGCCGCCCACAAAGCCCGCGATATTGGGCAGGATCCGGATCTTTCCGGAGATGGGCAGCCAGCCCGCGGCATCCAGGGTCCGCTCCAGGCGCTCCCTGGGCATATAGGGCGGCGTGATCAGGGGCCGGGGGTCGATGCCCAGCAGCAGATGGTGCATGGCCGTGTTGCCGACGATGGCCGCGCGGGTGATGTCCTCCGGGGCAATCCCCGCCTGATTCGCCGCCTGGCGGGTCAGGCTGTCCAGGGCGGCCAGAATGCACTGCTGCATCTCCTGCCCGCCGCCGTCCAGCACGTACTGGATGCGGGAGATTACATCCGCGCCGTACTGGCCCTGGGGGTTCAGCGTACTGGCCTGGGCCAACAGCGCGCCGGTTTTGCCGGAAAGCAGATAGGCGACCACCGTTGTGGTGCCGATGTCAATTGCCAGCGTATACGCATCCGTCCCATCCGGGACGCACTGCACGCTCTGGCTCTGGGTCAGGATTCGGGCGGCGGACTCCTGGGGAACGGTGACGACCATGTTTGCCGTCACAATAGTCTGACAGGCCAGGACTTCCGCCCCGGCCTGTAGTGTGACTTTGCATTTCCCGCAGGTCCCGTTGCCGCCGCAGGGTGCGGAGGGCTTCAGGCCTGCCTGAATTTCTGCCTGAAGCAGCGTCGTCCCCTCTTCCACCGGAATTGTGATTCCGGCAGGCAAAAATGTGACTTTATACTGCTTCATTTCTGTTTATGGAATCAGGCTACCAGTTCCTTTGCCTTCTTGGCGGCAGAAGCGGCATCGGGAGTATAGGCGTCCGCGCCGATCTTGTCGGCGAACTCCTGGGTGATGGGCGCGCCGCCGACCATCACCTTCACGTCCTTGCGCCAGGGAGCGGCATTCAGAGCGGTAACGGTCTCCTGCAGGGCGGGCATGGTGGTGGTCAGCAGAGCGGAGCAGGCAACGATCTTGGTGCCGGGGTTCTCTTCATAGGCCGCCAGGAAGCGCTCAACGGGAACGTCCACGCCCAGGTCGATGACCTCGAAACCGGCGGACTCGATCATCATGGCAACCAGGTTCTTGCCGATGTCGTGCAGGTCGCCGGCCACGGTGCCGATGATGACCTTGCCCAGAGCGCCGGCCGCGCCGGACGCCAGATGGGGCTTCAGGACCTCAACGCCCTTCTTCATGGCCTTGGCGGCGATCAGCATTTCAGGAACGAAGATGGTGCCGTTCTTGAAGTTTTCGCCAACAACGTCCATGGCGGAAATCATGGTGTCCAGAATCTTGGAGGCCTCGACGCCCTCGTCCAGGGTTTCCTGCACGGCGGCGGGAACCAGCTTCGCCTTACCGCGAACGACCAGATCATGTACATTTTCGATACTCATAGTAATTTTCCCCTTTTTGATATGTGATTTTTTGGAACCTCTGATTAAATCGGCAAGAGCTGAGAGCGAGAGATTTTTTGACCGGTCGAAGCATCAAAAGCAGAGGAATACTGGATGTACCCGCAAGGGGTATGCCGCATCCGTAAGCCAGCTTCCGCTGGCAACGGCTGCGCAATATTTCCTGCTTTTGATGCTGAAGAGCGGGCGGAAAAGATCCGCTCTTCAGCCGCAGACGATTTATTCAGTGGTTCCTTTTATTTCAGGGAAGCCCGATTGCCGCCGGACCTCCCATCCGTATGAATTTACTGCTTCACCGGTCCGAACAGGCCGTCACGGTAGGCGCCGATGTACTCCATGCAGTAGTCGTCCAGGCCCAGCAGAGCCTCGGTGGCATAGATCACGCCCATCATGTCCCGGTTGGTGGGGTCCAGAATGGCGCTGTCCAGGCCCGCGTTCATGGCCAGAACGGTAAAGCCCAGGTTCACCATCTTCCGCACGGGCAGGTTGAAGGAGATGTTGGAGACGGCGGCGGTGATGTGGATGGTGGGGTACTTGGCGCGGACCGTGGAAATGACCTCCACGTTGGTCTCAATGCCGTTCTCGGAAGTGCAGAGCATTTCCACCAGGGGATCGATGTGGATCCGGTTGGGGGCAATGCCGTACTCCTTGGCCTTGGCCATGATCTTGTCGAATACCCGCAGCCGGTCGGCGGCGTTCTTGGGAATGCCGGTGTCGTCGGACAGCAGGGCGATGACCTGCCAGCCCTTGTTCTCGGCCAGGATGGGGAAGATCTTGTCGATCTTGTCGCCCTCGCCGGAGACGGAGTTGATAAGGCCGGGCTTATTGCAGAACTTATAAGCCTGGGTCAGTACATCCGCGCTGGGGCTGTCCACGGCAATGGGCAGGTCGGTGACGGACTGGATGCAGTCGATCATCCAGTGCAGAGTCTCCACCTCCTCCGCCTCGGGGACGGACGCGCAGCAGTCGATAAAGGTAGCGCCGGCGTTGGCCTGGGCCACGGCCCGGGCCTTGATGAATTCGGCGTCCCGCTCCGCGATGGCCTTGGCCACCACGGGAATGGAGCCGTTGATTTTTTCACCGATGATAATCATTTGTTACCTCTCCTTTTTTTAGAACATAATGGAAATCGGCAGGCGCTGGGCTTCCAGCTGCTCCTTGGTGAAGCCGAAGTGCTTACAGTTGTAGTCGTCAATGGCGTCCCACAGGCCCTGGTAGGTGCCCTTGTACAGAGAGCCGGGGCCTCCCTGGGTGATGCAGGGGATGAAGTGCTTCATGCCGCAGGTCTCCATGGCGTGGACGGCAGCCTTCTCGCAGTCGGCGTAGGTCCAGCCCTCAAAGTCCACCTGCTTGTTGTCGATCTCGCCCATGAAGGAAATCTTGTCGCCGTACTTGGCAATGCATTCCGGCACGTTGTTGGAGTGCATACAGCCCTGCCATACGTCGATGCCCATGTCGATCATGGTGGGCAGCAGGTTGGCGCAGTAAGAATCGGAGTGGTGGATGATCAGCTCCACGCCGTGGCTGTGGTAGTAGCCGTAGATCTTCTGGTAGGCTTCCAGGAAGAAGTCCTCAAAGATGGAGGGGCGCAGGAAGGAGTTCAGCTCGCTGCCCCAGTCGTCGTGGTGCAGAATGGCGTCGGGGTGCAGGTTGGAGCAAATGCCCTCGGCCAGCTCCAGCTCCCAGTCGGTCAGGTACTTGATAAGATCGTGCATCTCATCGGGGTACTCCATGTAGTTCATCAGGGCTTCCTGCATGGAGCACAGGTGGTGAACCTGCTCGAAAATGCCGGGGGCCACAAAGGCGGCCTTATAGGCCTTGGCGCCGTCCACGGCGGCGTACATATCCTTGCAGACGTTCCACAGCTCGTCGGAGAACTTCAGGCTGGGAGCATGGACATAGTCCTGCCAGCTTTCAAAGTCCTTGACCACGATCTTGTCCGGGGTATGGACGGGGAAAGCGCCGGGCACATTCTCGGGGAAGGAGTTGGTCACGCCCCATCCGTTGACCACGTTCTCCATGCCGCGCTTCAGCAGGGGCTGGGAGAGCAGATAGGGGTGCATCAGAATGGAAACGGCCTCATACTGGTTGACGAAACGGTCGGGATTGCCGCCCCGGACGGTTTCGCGCATATTTTCCTTTGCGGTAAGCATACTTATATCCTCCAAATGGTGAAAAACTGTGCAGGAGTATCCATAAATTTGCGTTGGGCAAAGCCCCCCTTTTTTGTGGATTGCTTCCATATGTATCCTAGCAAATCCGGACTATTTTGTCAATTCTCTCAAAGGGAATTTACAAATTTCCGCATTTTTTGCTTTTTACATCTTTACTTTCCTCAATTCTGCGGATATAATAATCCTATTATTTCTGGAAGGAGTCCGGCATAGATGGAAAAGTACACGCTCGCCCATATGAACCCAAGTCTCGCTATGGCTGCCCAGGCGTTCCCCGGATGCGTTGTCCATGATTCCGGCAAAGGGCAGTCCTATCTGGATGTGCGCATTTTCAACAGCGCTCTGCCCATGAGTGAAAAAATTCTCTACCTGGTCCGGGGAGCGGACGCGGCTTCCTTTCCCGGTGACGCCTACGCCAGCATCTGCAAGGTCCCCATTGCCGGAGAGGCGGACCGGATCACTGCCTCCGGCCTGACGGACGGGCAGGTGCTGGACCGGGCCATGGCCTTTTTTTCCCGCTGCCGGGAGCAGGAGCAGCTTTTAGACGAGCTGGTCTTTCAGGGAGCGACCCTACAGCAGCTCTGCGAGGCCGGGGCTGACCTTCTGAATAACCCTGTATACATTCATGACGACTGGTTCATGATGCTGGCCCAATCCTCCCAGGTGGATGACGTGCTGACGCCGGAATACACCATGACCTCCCAGCGTGGCTTCCTGCCCAGGGTCATTGTGGACGATCTGCAATACGACAGCGATTATCTGGAAACCTACGCCACCCATGACGTGCAGCTCTGGCACAATCCCAGCAAAGCGGCGGATTGCCTTTATGTAAACCTATGGGACGGCGCCGTCTATCGCGGGAGACTCCTGGTCATGGAAACCAATCACCCCTTCCAGCCCTCAGACTACCGTCTGGCAGAGGTCCTGGCCCAGCGGGCCATGAGCTGCCTGCACTACCGCAGCGGCGCCGCGGATACCTCCTTCCGCAGTATGGACGATGTGATCTCCGATCTGCTGCAAAACCGGCAGCCGGACGGCGGCCAGCTGCGGCGGCTTCTGGACCAGCTGGGCTGGGACGAGGACGACCCCTATGTGTGCCTGAATGTGGCCAGCCAGGAGGACACTCCCTCTACCATTCAGGAGCACTCCCTGCACAGCGACCTGTTCCGGTATTTCCCCAACAGCTACGTGCTTTTGCAGGACCACAGGCAGTATGTGATCCTCAACATGCGCCGTCTGGCCATTCCCTACACCATGCTGCGGCATACGCTGGCCCCTCTGTGCCGGGATCATCTGCTCTATGCCGGTATCTCATCCCCGGCCCAGGGCGTCCGGGACATCCATGTGGCCTTTACCCAGGCTCAGATTGCCCTGGAGACCTGCTTCCGCTGCCGGGGGGACCGCTGGATCCGGCTGTTTTCCCACTGCGCCCTGGCCCATATCATCGATAATTTTCGGTCGCCCCTGACCATCGGGCAGACCCTTTCCCCGGCGCTTTATGCCCTGCGGGACTACGACCGGGTCCACGGGACACCCTATTTTGAGACTCTGCGGGCATATCTGCTCTGCGAGCGGGATATTCCCAGGACCTCCCAGATGCTGATCATCCACCGGACGACCCTGCTGTACCGGCTGAAAAAAATCGCCGGTCTGGTTTCCCTGAGCCTGGACGACCCGGGGCAGCGGCTGTATCTGCTGCTTTCCCTGTGGATCATGGACCGGAAACACACGGAGGACGGAACGGAAGAAGCGGAAATTTCCGAAAATG
Source organism: bacterium (assembly GCA_963661735.1). Lineage (GTDB taxonomy): Bacteria > Bacillota > Clostridia > Oscillospirales > Oscillospiraceae > Faecousia. The sequence continues at coordinate 9,267 of CAVLCF010000010.1, forward strand.
CGTTGCAATAAGCGGGAAACTGTGGTACTCTATAGGCAAGTTTGATAAGCAAACAGGAGCTGCGGGGAGTAGAAATTGACAATTGACAATGAACAATTGACGATTATGGTGTCCCTGCGGGACGAATTTGAAATCATTCTTTCATTTGTTTCCGAAGGAAACTCCTTAATTGTCAATTGTGAAAGCAGTGTCTGTCAGTAACGCAGATAGTAATTACAGAAACAGGAGGATGTATTCCTTGAAAAAGACTACCCTTGTGATTATGGCCGCCGGGATCGGCAGCCGCTACGGCGCGGGCATCAAGCAGCTGGCCAGCGTGGACGGCTCCGGCCACATCATTATGGATTACTCCATCCACGACGCCATTGCCGCGGGCTTCAATAAGATCGTCTTCATCATCCGCCGGGATATCGAGCGGGATTTCCGGGAGATCATCGGCAACCGGATCGAGGCGGTCTGCGGGAAAGCCGGCGTGGAGGTGGCTTACTGCTTCCAGTCCCTGACGGAGATCCCGGGCGTCCTTCCCGAGGGCCGCACAAAGCCCTGGGGCACCGGTCAGGCCGTTCTGGCGGCCAAAGCGGAAATCGACGCCCCCTTTGCCGTCATCAACGCCGATGACTACTATGGCAAGAGCATCTACGGAGAGATCCACGACTATCTGTGCGGCGACCACGCGGACAACGCGTTCTGCATGGCGGGCTTCATTCTGAAAAACACCCTGTCCGACAACGGCGCCGTGACCCGGGGGGTCTGCCAGGTGGACGGAGAGGGCTTCCTGACGAACGTGACGGAGACGAAGAATATTCGTCCCACGGCGGACGGCGCTGAGGCGGACGGAACACGGCTGGACCCGGACGGATATGTCTCCATGAACATGTGGGGCCTGTCTCCCGCGTTCCTGACGACGCTGGAAGAGAATTTCAAAACCTTTTTCCAGACGGATGTGCCGGCGAATCCCCTGAAGGCGGAGTATCTGCTGCCCATTCTCATTGGCCAGCTATTGCAGCGCAAGGCCGTTACGGTCCAGGTGCTGCCCACCCACGATAAATGGTTCGGCGTCACCTACGCCGCCGACAAGGCCGCCGTCACCGAAAGCTTCGCCCAGCTCATCGCCCAGGGCGTCTACGGCGAAGACCTTTACGCAGACCTGTAAACAAAGCCATTCCGGCCCGTCCACCGCGCAGCGGAGGACGGGCCGGAAGCGTTTTTTCTTCCCTATTTCGGGCAGGAAATTTCCATGATTTTTTCAATGGTCTCGTGGAGGGTTCGGCAGACGGCGGTGTCGGCGGCCTTGTAATAGACCTCCTTTCCCTCCCGGCGGCTGACGATCAGCCCGGCGGAGCGAAGCACCTTCAGATGGTGGGACACGGCGGGGCTGCTCATTTCCATCAGAGAGGACAGATTGATGACGCACTCCTCGCAGTGGCACAGCAGCCAGAAGATCTTCAGGCGGCTGGGGTCATCCAGCTTCTTGAACACATCGGCTACGGTGGAGAAATCCTCCGTGCAGGGCATATTCTCCCTGCCATGTTCAAAAACACCTCCGTGGTTGTGAGGCAGACAGCAATCGCACATTGACAAAAACCTCCTTGTGGGGTTCAAAGCTTGCGTTTATTATAGACGGAAACAGGGGCGGACGCAAGGTCGTTTTGCATAATTTTATAGGGGGACCTCTGAACGATCCGCTTGACTGTTCCGGGCACTCTTTTGTACAATATACCTATCCATAACGGAATGGGAGAAAGCACTATGCGCCTGAACATCTATCACACCAACGACATCCATGCGGATTTTTCCTTTCTGAGCCGGGTCTGCGCCTATCTGTCCGGCCATCGGGGGGAATCGGACCTGTATTTTGACAGCGGGGACTTTCTGGATCTGAAAAGCGTTCTGGTACAAGCCGACCGGGGCAAAGGCGCGCTGGAGCTGATGGGGCTTTGCCGCCCGGAGGCCATGGCGCTGGGCAATAATGAGATCGACCTGGGCAGCGCCGATCTGGAGAAGCTGGATTTCCCCCTGCTCTGCGCCAATATCTGCCGCAGCGACGGCACCCCCGTCCCCGGTCTGAAAAGCCACGTGATTCTGGAGCGCCGCGGCAAACGGTTCCTGGTCGCCGGTCTGGCGCCCTATTACGGCATGGGCATGGTCGCCGACAAATACAATCTGTTCTTTGAAATGGGAAATCTGCGCACCGTTGACCCCATTCCCGCGGTGACGCGGATTTTGAACGAAAACCGCGGGAAATATGATTTTTCCATTCTCCTGTCTCACAGCGGGCATCTGGTGGACCGGGAGCTGGCCAAACGCCTGCCGCCGGTTGACCTGTGGCTGGGCGGGCACTCCCACGCTGTCATTACGGAGGACCGGTATTCTCAGTCCGGCAAGGGCGAATTCCTGGGCCGCGTCACTCTGGATGTGCGGGAGCAGGGCATTCAAATTCTGGAATCCACGCAAATCCGGCTTCCGGAGCGGGGAAGCGGCCAATTTGACGCGCGGCTGGAGAACGCGCAGGCCAACGCGGAGGCCCTTCTCTCCCGGGAGCTTCCCATCCTGCGGGAGCTGGACTTTGACCCCTTCCGGGAGAGCGAACTGATAAACTTTATCTGCGACTGTCTGAAAGCGGAATTCGGCGGCGATCTGGCGGTCATGCACAGCGGCATCGCCCTGGGGCCTCTGCGCAGGCCGGTATCCCGGAAGAGCCTGATTGAGATTCTCCCCTCCAAGCTGAACCCTACCATCTACTCCCTGCCGGGTGAAAAGCTGCTGGAGGCCATAAAGCGCTCCATGGATGACGTCCACATCCGCCAATCCGGCCAGGGTTCCGGATTCCGGGGCACGGTGCTGGGATGCCTGGGCTTCAGCAGCAACGTAAGCCTGTGCCGCGCCCCCTTTGCCGTTCAGGTCAACGGCAGCCCCCTGGACCCGGACAAGACCTACACCATCGTTACCGACGACTACCTGCAGCGCGGCTCCGGTTATCCCAGTCTGGCTGTACCGGATGCGGAAGCCAGGTTCGACAAACGGTTTATCCGGGATCTGGTGCAGGAATATCTGACAAAGGAAGCCGTTTTCCGTTCTGCCGCCATCGTGCGGGAAAGCGCAATGGCGGCACACGGTTGACAGAGAACGCCCCATATGCCGGGAGAACGCGGCATATGGGACCTTTTCGCGGCGCGGTGTACCCATGCATGAAGTTTTACGGCCGCAGAGCCAGCGCCCGGGCCAGCTTGCTTTTGGGTTCGGGCGTCAGGCCGTAGGTCTCCGCCAGAAACGCGCCGAAAGCAAGGGTATCCTCTTTGGTCCCCCGTTTCAGCTCGGCCTCCACCTCGCACAGGGGTTCCTCCCGTCCGCCGCCAAGCAGCGCGCCCTCATCCAGGGCCAGCTCCATTTCCGAAGCGCCGTAGGCCACCCGGCAGGCAAGCCTGGTAAATTTCGCCCCGCAGGCCGGGATGGCTCCGCCGGACACCAGGTCTTCCAGCTCTTCCGGCGCGCCGGCGGCAATCAGCGCCGGGACGGCCGACAGGATATCCCCGCAGGGGACCTCCCACTCCCCCCGTTCCAGCCCCGCGCCGGGGGTTTTCAGGGTGCAGACGCTTTTTCCGTTTTCCAGACGCCGCCGTAGGGTCCACCGGCGGGCGGACAGAGCGCCCTCCGCCGTATCATAATAGGTCGTCTCCATGGTGATGGTTTCAAAGGGGCCGTAGGCCGCCCGCAGCGCCGCCATTGCCCGGGGAGAAGAACGGTATTTTACCTCAAATTCGCTTGCCATAAGGCCTCCTGAAGGGAAAAATTTGCTTTTCCCGTATTATACCTCGGAGAATTTCCCATTGCAACCATCTTGTTCCGACGGTTTTTCAATTCCCGGAATGCTACATTGGGCCTGTACGAAATCTATGAGAGGAGCGCTGTACTTATGACGGTAGCGGGATATCTTCGCAGGAGGAAACGGGATCTGGATCTGCTGGCGGCGTCCCCCTGGACGGAACGGCTCTGCAAGGGGATCGTGCTGGGCGGCGGGGCCATGCTGCTTACGGCCATTCCCGGCGGGGGGCAGAGCCTCCCTTTCGGGGCGGCCCTGGCGGCGGCAAGCCCGGGGCCATGGTCGCTGCTGGCCGCCCTGGGGGCGGCGGCGGGCTACCGGCTCTTCTGGCAGGGCCAGTGGCTGCCGGGGCTGTGCTGGACACTGCTGGCCCTGACTCTGAATTCCCTGCTGTATGTGCTCAGGCAGGAAAATCTATTGCTTCTGGGCGGCGGCTTCGGGCTTTTCTGCGGGTTGTCCCTGCCCTTTTTTCACGGGGATACCCTTACGGGCCTGTTCTGGGCCATAAGCGGATGCCTGGGGGTCTGGATCCCGGGCTTCGCCCTGAAAACCGGCCACCCCACCGCGCTGCTGCTGAGCTTTTCCCTTGGGATCCGAGCCCTGGCGGCGGCGGGGCTGGGCGGATTGGCCTGTGCCGCCGCGGGGGCGGCCACGGCGGCAGGGCCCCTCCCGGTGGCCGTGCTCTCCGGGGCGGCCCTGGAATGGTCCGGCCTGCCGGGGCTGACCTTCGGGCTATGCGCCGCCTGGATGCTGCGGCAGCTGCCCATAAAAGAACCCTGGCGGCGGGGGCTTGGCCCCTGGGCGGGCTGCATCCTGGGCATGGCCCTGGGCCGCAGCTGGAATATCGGCGCTTGGCTGGGGGTGAGCACCGGCGGGCTGCTGGGCGCGCTGGTCCCCTGGAGCCTGCTGCTGCCCCCGGCTGTCCGGGGCACTGCCGGGGCCCAGGTGCAGCTGGAGCAGGAGGCACGGGTGCTGGCCAGAATGCAGCGGCTCCTTCTGGAGATCCCCGGTCCCGCGGACACCTTCCCGGACCGGACGGAACGGCTGAAGAACGCGGCCTGCGCCGACTGCCCCCGGACGGACAGCTGCCCGCAGAAGCTTTCCATGGACGACAGCGTTTTTACGGACCCCCTTTCCTTTTCCTGTCCTCATACGCCCCGGGTGCTGCGGGAGGCGGCGCGGCTCCGGGACCGGCAGCGTCTTCTGGAGGGGCAGCACAAGCGCCTGACGGAATACCGCATGGCGGTGGCCCAGCAATACGGGATGCTTTCCCGCTACCTGCAGCGGCTGGCGGACAGCCTGCCCCTGCGGCTCACCATGGGCCAGATCCGCTATCGGGTATCCGTCAGCGTCCGCAGCCGGGAAAAGCACCGGACGGACGGCGACCGCTGCGCCGCCTTTCCCGGCGTCGGCCCCCGGTTCTACATTCTCCTGTGTGACGGCATGGGCACAGGTATTCCCGCCGCCGCGGAGGCGGGGAAGGCCCTGAAGCTTTTGCAAGGAATGCTGACGGCGGGACTCCCCCCGGGCAGCGCCCTGAAAAGCCTGAACAGCCATCTGCTTTTGACCGGCGGCACCGGAGCCGTCACCGCGGATCTCTGCGAGATCCGGCTGGACACGGGCTATGCCAGTCTCTACAAATGGGGTGCCGCCCCCAGCCTGCTTCTCGGCAGCAAAACCGTTCGCACCATCGGCACGCCGGGGCTGCCTCCGGGCATGGAGATGGGCGCATCCGGGGAACGAATCGCAAGGCTTTCCCTGCAAAAGGGTGAAACGCTGGTGCTTGCCAGCGACGGTGTTACCTTTGACGATCCCCCTGTCCCCCAGAGCACCATCGAGCCCACCGGCCCCCTGGCCGACCGCCTGCTGAACACCTACGCCAGCGGCGAGGACGACGCCACCCTGGCCGTCATCCGCTTAGGGCCGCTGAACACCAGTTAACTTCCGGCGCGCCGCCTGATTTTCGCGGCGCGCCGCTTCCATGCCCCGCGGCGGATTTTCCTTTACTTTCTTCCGCCTTTCGGGTATGATAGGGGATATAGCATAGCGCAAAGGAGGAACCGGACTTGTTTGACAATCCCAAGAAGGAATTGGAGCGCCTGCAGCAGGAGCTGCTGGACGCGGAGAAAACGCCGGAGGAATATTATACGGACGAGGAGCTGGAAGCGGATCTGGAGGACCCCGGAGAGTGGGACGGCGATGACCGGGCGCCCCTTTCCCAGAGCTACACCGGCATCACGGACGACACTCTGCTCTGGGATACGGAGCCAGAGTCCGAGCCGGAGCCTCAGGAACCGGAAAAGCCGGAGAAGCCCCGGTTCGTGGGTCTGAAATTCGCCATTGCCCTGGAGCTTCTGGGCATTGCGGCGCTGTTCTGGTGGTGGTATCTGTGGATCCGATGACCCCCGTGGGCCGCTTCGCCCCCACGCCCTCGGGACGGATGCACCTGGGAAACGTCTTTTCCGCTCTGCTGGCCTGGCTGTCCGTAAAGTCCCGGAACGGGGAAATGGTCCTGCGGATGGAGGACCTGGACACCCAGCGCACCAGCGCGGAATACGCCCGGATCCTCCGGGAGGACCTGACCTGGCTGGGCCTGACCTGGGACCGGGAGACGCCGCCCCAGAGCACCCTGGGCAAAAATTACGACCGCTATTTTGACCGCCTGGGGGAGGCGGGGCTGCTCTACCCCTGCTACTGCACCCGCAGCCAGCTCCACAGCGTCAACGCCCCCCACTTAAGCGACGGCACCTACGTCTACCCCGGCACCTGCCGGGATCTGACCGAAGAACAGCGCGCAGCCTTTCACCGTCCCCCCGCCTGGCGGGTGCGGGTGCCGGACAGGCTCTGGCAGGTGGAGGACAGGGTCCAGGGCCATTTTGAAATGAACCTGGCCACGGACTGCGGAGATATGGTGGTCCGCCGGGCGGACGGGATCTACGTCTACCAGCTGGCCGTCACCGTGGACGACGGCGAAGCCGGGGTCACGGAGGTGGTCCGGGGGGCCGACCTGCTGAGCTCCGCCCCCCGGCAGATGTACTTGCAGGAATTATTCGGCTTTCCCCATCCCGCCTACGCCCATGTGCCCATGCTGCTGGCCCCCGACGGCCGCCGCCTGAGCAAGCGGGACCGGGATATGGATCTGGGGCAGCTGCGCCGGACAACCCCCCCGGAAGCCCTTCTCGGCGCACTGGCCTATGCCTGCGGCCTGCTGGACCGGAACGAACCGGCATCCGCCCGGGAGCTGGCAAAGATCTTCTCCTGGGACAAGGTCCGGAAAAAAGGCATCTGCCTCCCGAAGGAGGCAGATGTGGGATAGATATGGCAGAATCCATCAACACAGCCGGGGCATGACACGCGGTCATGTCCCGGCTGTGTTTTCGTTTAACAGGCAAACGCCATCCGTTACCGTTTCGCGGCAACCGCCTCGATCTCGACCCGGGCGTTCTTGGGCAGGGCGGCAACCTGAAAGGCAGCACGGGCGGGGTAAGGCTCGGCAAAGAACTCGCCGTAGACCTGGTTCATCGCGCCGAACTCGTTGATATCGGCCAGCAGCACAGTCGTCTTTACCACATCTGCCATGGTCATGCCATTGGCCTCCAGAACCGCCCGCAGATTTTGCAGGGACTGCCGGGTCTGGGCGGCGATGTCTTCTCCGGGGAAGGTACCGGAGGCGGGATCAATGGGCAGCTGGCCGGAAATAAAAGCGAAATTTCCGGCGGCGATACCCTGGGAATAAGGGCCGATGGCCGCGGGAGCGGCGGGGCTGTAAATGGCTTGGTTGGACATAAGATTCAATTCCTTTCCTTCGCCGCGTTCTCGCGCGGCATTGTTTTATTTTTCCCGGGCGGCCCGGTCACTTTTCAGTCCCAGGACAAACAGCAGCGCAAGCACCGCCATCAGACTCAGGCCAAAGGGACGGGCGATCAGGGCGAAGATGTTGTCTGAATACTGCATCAGCGCCCGGCGCAGAGAGGTATCTGCCGTAGGACCAACCAGAAGCCCCAGGACAAAGGGGGCAATGGGGTAGTGATACAGTTTCATCAGATATCCCAGCAGACCGAAAATGGCCAGCTGGACCAGCGCGAAGGGAGTCCCCGTGGCGCTGTAAGCGCCGACGGCGCAGAGCACGGCCACCAGCGGCATCAGCAGGCTTTGCGGGATCGTCAGGACCCGGATGGTCAGTTTGGAGCAGAGGAAAGACACCACTCCCATGGCAACCGCGGCCATCAACAGCAGCAGGCACAGCCCGCAGAGAATGCCGGGGGACTCGATCAGCAGCGTGGGGCCTGGCCGCAGATTCATAATATACATGGCAGAGAGGAAAATAGCCGCCGTAGAGCTTCCCGGGATGCCCAGCGCCAGCGCCGGGATCAGCGCACCGGCGGAACAGGCATTGTTTGCCACCTCCGCGGCGATAATGCCCTCCTCCGAGCCGTGACCGAACTTCTCCTTCTGTCTGGACGCCCGCTTTGCAATGTCATAGGAGAACCAGCAGGCGGCTGACTCGCCGATGCCGGGGATAAAGCCGATCCAAAGCCCTGCCAGAGCGGAACGCAGGATATTCCCCGCGTTCTCCCGCAGGACCTTCCAATTCATCAGGGGAAAACCGGTTTTCTCCACCTTGCGTTCCGGTTCCGGGCAGCGCAGGGTATAGAGCACCTCTCCCAGACCAAACAGGCCCAGCATGGCGATCACACTGTTAAAGCCAGACAGGAGTTCTCTTCTGCCGAAGGTGAACCGCAGTACAGACTGTACGCCGTCCGCCCCCGTCAGGGACAGCAGGCATCCGGCCAGCGCGGCAATCCATCCCCGCCGGCGGCTGCCGCCGGAAATGGAGCCGCAGATCATCAGGCCAAACACGCAGAACAGAAATGTTTCCCAGTCGCCAAACTTCAGCGCAATGCCGGTAACAAAGGGCTGAATCAGGAAAATCAGCACCGTACCTGCCAGTGTGCCGATTACGGAAGCCGCAATGGAGTAGCCAACGGCTTCCCGTCCCCGCCCCTGTTTGGTCAGGGCGTTGCCGTCCATGCAGGTGGCCGCCGCCGCGGGCGTACCGGGAATATTGATCAGGCTGGCAGTGATGCCGCCGGAACCGCAGGCGGCCACGAAGATGCCCACAAGCAGCGCCATGCCCTGGGTGTATTCCAGGCGGAACACCACGCCCAAGCACAGCGCCATACCCATGGTAGGACCCAGGCCCGGGATCACGCCCACCAGAAAGCCCAGGAATACGCCGCCGACCATAAAAACCCAGGTCAGCGGATCCCCCAGAAAGGCTGCCGCCGCCTGGGGAAGATAAGTCCATTCCGAAAACATATGTACGCCTCCTTTACAGCAGCTGCAATCCCAGCACGCCCGGGATCAGCACCAGGGCCACAAGGCAGTACACACCGCTGAGCACCAACAGCTCCAGGGGCCGTCTGCCCTTGTTTACCAGAAACAGCATAGCCGTCAGATACGCTGCCGTGGGGACGGCGAACCCAACCCCCGCAATCAGCAGCAGATAGCAGACCGTCAGCAGTACAACCCCCGCCGACCGAAGGGTCACGCCATGGCCTTTCGCGGAGGACTCCCGGCCCTTCGCCAGGGCGGCGGTAAGCAGAATTCCCTGAACCGTAATCAGCACGGACAGCAGCAGCGGCAGAAACTTCGCCTCCGTGAACACGCCGACGGCCCCCTCCACCGGCACAGGATTGCTGCGGATCCCAAGAGACAGCCCGAGGTAAAGCAGCCCCACAGCGGTAACGATCAGCCCCTCGGCGCAGGAGGCCAGTTTGTTTTTCTCCATAGGCCGGCTCCTTTATTCCGGCCAGGCCGGGGCGGAAGACGCCCGGTCATTGGCAGGGAAGGTAAAATCGGCAATCCGGGGGATCTGGAAATTCGCCGGGTCCACCGTGGAGATTCCGGCATCATACAGCCCCCAGGCGTAGATGGATTCCAGCTTCGCGCACATCTCGTCACTCTCCGGTCCGGTCATAGCCGCGGGTTCCAGGCCTTTGGAATCACAGAACCGCGTCCAGTCCTCGCTGGATGTCGCCGTCCGGAACGCGTCACGGATTTTGGACACAACCTCTGCAGGCGTATCTCTGGGCACCCGGAACCCCCAGTAGAGCAGCCCCTGCAGATCCTCCAGCTCCGGATAGTCCTCCAAAAGACTGGGAACCGTATAGGCGCCCTTTACGCAGTCGATGTCCCGGGTCCCGGCATCGCAGATGCCAAGCACCCGAATATCCCCGCTTTCCGCCAGATCCAGAATATCGGACAGTCCGCACCAGGACCAGGTCACTTCCCCGGCAACCACCTTGATTGCCGCGGAACGGCCGCCGTCATAGGGAACGGAATTTCCGGTCAAGCCCAGCTTTTCCAGCATCAGCGCCCCGGTGAGCTGGTTGATGCTTCCCAGCCCGGCGTTTCCCCACTTCATGGAGGGATCCTTCCCCATGGCGGCAAACAGCTGCGCCGCCGTTTCATAGGGTGAACTTCCGGAGACAAACAGCACATAGGGGGACGTAGCGGCATAGAAGCCGTAAAAGTCCTCCCAGCCCAGATCCGCATACCCCAAAGTCCGCCAGCCGGATACCGTATGGGCCACATCGCCCAGCCAGGTATAGCCGTCGTGGGCCGCCGCGTCCACCTGCTGCCCCGCAATAGAGCCGGAACCGCCGGTAACGTTGACGAGATTGAAGGACGTTCCCAGACTGTCTGCCATCAGGGCAGCCAGCTGCCGGGCCACCATATCGGAGGTTCCTCCGGCGGTATAGCAGATGTCGATCTCAATCTTCCGGGAGGGCCAGGGTTTTGTGCTTCCGGTATTGCCGCAGCCGGTCAAAAACACAGCCAACAAGAGCAGAGCTGCAAGAATCCGTTTTTTCATTGATTGTCTCCTTTCCTACAGGGGCAAAACATCAGGTTTGAAGCGGCCATATCATATCAGATTGCCGCGCAGATTACAAGGGAACCTCTGATTAAATCGACAAGAGCTGAGAGCGTGAGATTTTTTGGCCGGTCGAAGCATCAAAAACAGAGGAATACTTTGTGTACCCGCAAGGGGTATGCCGCATCCGTAAGCCAGCTTCCGCTGGCAACGGCTGCGCAATATTTCCTGCTTTTGATGCTGAAGAGCGGGCGGAAAAGATCCGCTCCTCAGCCGCAGACGATTTATTCAGGGGTTCCCAAACACCGCAGACCGGATCCACAAAATGCGAACCCGGCCTGCGCGTTTCGGAATGTTACAGTGCGCTGACCGCCTTTTCCAGACGCTCCAAAGCCTGTTCCACCGTGGACCTGGGGCAGGCAATGTTCATACGCATGAAGCCGGTGCCGCCGGTCCCGAAGGTAGCGCCATCGTTCAGCCCCAGCTTGGCCTTGTCGAACATAAAGGCTTTCAGCTCTTCCTGGCTCATATGCAGATCCCGGCAGTCCAGCCACATCAGGTAGGTCGCTTCCGGCTCTGCCAGCTTGATGCGGGGGATGCGGTCCTTCATATAAGCCATCATCATGTTGCGGCTCTGCTGCAGATACTGCATCATCTCATCCGCATAGTAGTCACACTTGGTATAGGCGGTGACAAAGCTCAGCATACCAAAAATCGTCCGGCCGTAGTTCTTGTTGTTCACAATGGTGATTTCAATATTGTCCCGGATGCGCGCGTTGGGAATAATGGCCGCGCCGGTACGGAAGCCGGCAATATTAAAGGTCTTGCTGGGATTAATCAGCACAATACAGTTATTGGCAAATTCCTCGCTGATGGAGCCGAAAGGAATGTGCTTATAGCCCTCATAGGTCAGGTCACAGTGGATTTCATCGGAGATCACAAGCACATTGTACTTCAGGCACAGCTCGCCGATCCGCTTCAGTTCCTCCAGGGTAAAGCAGCGCATAGCGGGGTTGTGGGGGTTGGACATAAAGAACAGCTTGGTACGGGGATCCTTCAGCTTCTCTTCCAGGTCCTCGAAGTTGATATGGTAGCTGCCGTTCTCATCCTGCACCAGGCGGTTTTCTACCAGCTGGCGGCCATTGTTGCGGACGATGGCGGAAAAGGGCGGATAAACAGGGGGCTGAATAACCACCTTGTCGCCGGGATAGGAATAGGCCCGGATCGCGTACATCAGGAAGGGCAGCACACCGTTGGCATACTTGACCCAATGGGGATCCACATTCCAGCCAAAACGGACGCGCTCCCAGCGGGCGGCTGCCTCTTCAAACTCGAAGGACTCAATAGGGTAGCCAAAGCAGGGATGCTTGGCGCGCGCCTGAATGGCCTCGGAGATTTCCACAGGCACGGCAAAGTCCGTGTCCGCGATCCACATGGGGATCACATCCTCGGGATAGCAGGCCGCCTCATATTTTTTACACTCGGAAGCCCGGCGGTCAATCATTTCATCAAAATTGTGTCTCATATTTTTTCTCCTCAACAAATCGGGGAAGCTCTGATTCTGTCAGCAGGTACTGCGCGCGGGAGATTTCTCTCGAGGCAGCGGAGGCAGGGAAGCCGCTTCGTGTATTCTCCGTTTCCGCTGCCGCTGCGTTGACAATTTACGCGGAGTTTCCCGGGCCAAAATCAGATACCGAACACCACGAAGGTAGTGATAAAGCAGACCAGCACGCCGAAAAGCATGGGAACCGCGTTGCGCTTGCACAGGGTCATAGGCTCTTCCTCCACCATACCGGATACGGCAATCATGGCACCGCAGAAGGGAGAGAAGCAGCGGGACAGGCCGCCGGTCAGGTGCATGGGCACCAGCAGCAGACCATTGTGTACGCCCAGAGTCGCGGCAATGTCCGCGCCCATGGAGCCGAACGCGTACCAGGGAGCATTGGAAGAACCGGTCAGCAGAGCGGTGCCGATCTGGATTGCGGCCATGGCAATGGCTACGATAATCACGGCGCCGTTGATGTGCGCCAGCATGCCGCACAGAACGTCAATGCCCTTCAGCTTCTTGATAGCCTCAGCAAATACGGAAGCGACAGAGATCAGAACAATGATATTGTTGAAGTAGTTGCCCATCCAGACCCAGAGCTTTTTCAGGTTGTCCTGAAGACGGTTCATGTCCTTCTTCACGATCAGGTCCACAATGAAGAACAGGAAGAAGCAGATGATATGGGCGGTGATTACGTCCATCTTCACGCCGTCCACAAAGCTGAACACAACGACCAGAGTCAGGGGAATCAGGGGGAACACACCATAAAAGGCAGGAACATTCAGGTCGGAGATTTTCACATCCGCCTTGGCTTCCTCGGGGATCACCAGGCCGCCGAACTCCTTCTTGTCCATGTGCTGGAACCAGAAGCCCATGAAGATGCCTACACAGACGATGGTAACGGGTCCGATAATCAGCTCATAGTTGGTGAACCACTCCATCGGCGTGCAATTCAGGATTTCCGTAGCGGCAAAGATGCCGGTAGAGTCGTTGGGACCCAGGTCCATGCCGCCGATTGCCACGCAGGCCGCGGCGGCGCTGAGCTTGCTGACACCCATGCGGGTCAGAATCGGGTACATGGTGGCCATAAACAGCAGGCCCAGAGCGATCTGGCTGGTGATAAAGATCTTCAGCACAGCGCCGATCATATACACCAGCGCCAGGACGATGTAGGGATTCTTGATCGGCTTGAGCAGCTTGCTGGCGCCCAGGGCCAGAACGTCCGCGGCCTTCGTGTGGTTCATCAGCATGACATAGCCGCCGATCATCATCAGACGGATGCCGGTGCCGGAAATGGTGCTGACAAATTTGGCGCGGATCACGTCAAAAATATCCAGCCACATATTGCCGGTCGTAGAGTCGCCCAGCACGGATTTGCCGGTGACGATGGTTGCGACGGTCAGACCAATGACGCCCAGAAACAGAAAGGTCAGACGGGTATCGACCTTTTTCAGGATCATGGTGACGGCGGCGGCAACCAGAAGCGCTGTGAGAATAACGTACAGAATGTCCATGGTTTCTCCTCCAGAAATAAATTTCAGCATACGACATTCGTCATATGTCTTATGTCTCAGAGTTTAACAGATTGTTCACGTTTTTACAAGACGCAACCTTGTACAAATTATTCTTTCGATTTTTGTCGAAAAGCCACAAAAGACATAATACGTCTGACGTGCTATGTATTTTGTTGACATTTGTGAGAAAACCGTCTATACTGTATTTTATGACTTTTTCATCAGCGAGATTTTCGCAAATTCCTATAGCTTTCCAGTCTTCTTACCGCAATTCTCATATCTCGATCTTAGAAAGGATCCAAGAACGGAGCGATCGCCCATGTCTTCCACCAAAACCCTCTCCTCCATCGTAGCAAGTAAAATTGAAAATCAGATTATCTGCGGCAACTGGCAGGTCGGCAGCCAGATCCCTCCGGAGCAGGAGCTGATGCAGACTTTCGACGTCAGCCGCATCACCGTTCGGGAAGCCATCAAAACCCTGGTATCCCGGGACGTTCTGGAGATCCGCCGGGGCTGCGGCACCTTTGTCAGCGCGGTGCCGGGGCTTTCCGACGATCCGCTGGGGCTGCGCTTTATCGCCGGCGACGATCTCAATACCCATCTGTTCGAGGCCCGTCAGATTCTGGAGCCTTCGGTCTGCCGTCTGGCTGCCCAGCGGGGGGACGATGAAGAGCTGGCGCTGCTGAAGCAGCTGGCTCAGGATATCGACGACCTGGACACTCAGCTGCGGGGCAAGGAGACAACGCCGGAAGTGATCCAGGCCATCACCGCCAAGGACATTGCCTTTCATACTTTTCTGTGCCGCATGAGCAAGAACCCCGTGTTTGAGCGAATGCTGCCTGTCATCATCAAGTCCGTACGAGCTTCCTACAGTCTGCTGGTCCCCCGGCTGTCCAACGGCCCGCGGGTGTCTATCCACGGAGAGATCTATAAAGCCGTCGCCGCCCACGACGGGGAGGAAGCCTTCCGCCTGATGACGGCCCACCTGAGCAACAGCCGCCAGGGCTTTGACCGGAAGGTGAAGAAGACCGCGCCGAAAACAAAAAAAGGCAAAGACGCCTGACGTGTCCGCCCCCCGGCTCTTCATCTGCCGCTTCATCCGCCCACACCGCGGTCTCCCGTCCCGAAACAGATGGCAGCTCCCCCGAAAACGCGCCGCTTATTTGGTCTCCATGCCGCACAAAACGCGCATTCCGATTCTCAAACGGAATGCGCGTTTTCCCTATTCTTGGGTTGCTCCGGGGCGTTTTTTGACTCATCCCGAAATGTATACGTACCTGTTTTATTCCGCGCTGAACAGGATCCGGTCGGTTTCTACGTGGAAGGCTTTCAGCAGGTCCTCCGGGGTCATGGCGGCGCGCCGCGTTCCCGCAAGCTCCAGGACGACGCGGCCGTCCTTCATCATAATGGTCCGGTTGCCCAGGCTCAGGGCAGAGGGAACGTTGTGGGTGATCATCAGACAGGTGATGTTGTTTTCCGCCACGATCTTTTTTGTCAGATCCAGCACCTTTTCCGCCGTAGCGGGGTCCAGGGCGGCGGTATGCTCATCCAGAAGCAGCAGCTTCGGCGTCACCAGGGTGGCCATGAGCAGGGTCAGCGCCTGACGCTGGCCGCCGGAGAGCAGGCCCACGGGGTGGTTCATCCGGTCCTCCAGCCCCAGATCCAGCATGGCCAGCTTATCCCGGAACTCCTGCCGGTCCTTTTTCGTAATGGTGGAGAAGGGGGAGCGGCTGTGGCTTGCCCGGAGATAGGCCAGGGCCAGATTTTCCTCGATGGTCATGGCGGGGGCCGTGCCCCGCAGCGGGTCCTGGAACAATCGGCCGATAAACTTGCTGCGCTTGTAGTCCGGCAGGGAAGTGATATCCCGGCCGTCCAGCACCACGGTGCCGGCGTCCGGCCGGAAGGAACCGGCAATGGCCCCGAAAAGGGTGGATTTTCCCGCGCCGTTGGAGCCTAAGATCGTGACGAAATCCCCGGCGTCCAGGTGCAGGTCGATGCCCTGCAGGGCTTTCTTTTCATTGACCGTGCCGGGAGCGAAGGTTTTCTGAATGTTCGTCAGGGTCAGCATGTCAGACCGCTCCTTTCTTCTCCGCCCGCAGGGCGGGCAGACCGATGGCCAGGGCCACAATGACGGCGGAGATCAGCTTCAGGCACTCGCTGGGCAGGTCCAGCCGCAGGGCCAGGGCGATGATAAACCGGTAGAGGATGCTGCCCAGCACCGCCCCAAAGGCTTTCAGTCCGACGCTGCCTTTTTTCGTCAGGGTCTCGCCGATAATCAGACTGGCAAGGCCGATGATGACCATGCCGGTGCCCAGGTTGATGTCCGCGGTTTTCTGGTACTGGGCCAGCACCGCGCCGGACAGGGCCGTCAGGGCGTTGGCCACGCACAGGCCCACGGTAACGGTAAAAGCCGTATTGATGGAGCTGGCCCGGACCATATCCGGGTTGTCGCCGGTGGCCCGGATGGACAGCCCCAGCCGGGTCTTCAGGAACAGCACCAGCAGCGCCGCCGCCAGCAGCGCCAGCACGGCGGCGGGGACAAGGCGATAGTAGGCGCCAAGAACAGGCTTCAGGGCCATAAAAATGGTGTCCGCTTTCAGCATGCTGACGTTGGAGGAGAAGCCCATGACCGCCAGATTCACGGTATAAAGGCCCGTATTGGTGATGATCCCCGCCAGAATGGAGGGGATCCGCATTTTCGTCTGCAAAAACGCGGTGATGAATCCCGCCGCGGCCCCGGCCAGCATGGCCGCGGGAATGGCAAGCCAGGGATGCCCGGCCACGGCAACCGTCGCCGACACTGCGCACCCCAGGGTAAAGGCCCCGTCGGTGGTCATATCGGCGATGTTCAGGGTTTTGTAGCTCAGAAACAGCGCCAGCGCCACCAGCGCGTAAATGCACCCCAGCTCCAGAGCGCTGAGGATCACAGCGGATGAAATCATGAGGACGACTCCTTTTCTTCAGATAACGTGCGTTTAACGGGGCCAGAGGGGGGACGAATTGACAATTGACAGTTGACAGTTGACAATTAAGGAATTTCCTTCGGAAATAATTCAAATTTGTCCCGAAGGGACACCATAATTGTCAATTGTTCATTGTCAATTGTCAATTCATTTTTCTCCCTTGCCCCGGATTCTCTTACTCTGTTGTGACTTCCTTCACCGTTCCGGCCATGTCCTTGAACACGCTGTAGTCCAGGCCCAGGGTCTTGGCGGTGTCGGTGTTGACGGTGATGATGCCGCCGTCCATGACGTGGTATTCGGGGATCGCGCCGCCCAGGAGGATGTCAACGGCCATATCGGCGGTGTAGGCGCCCAGCTCCGTGTAGTTTACGCCGCAGGTGGCAAATGCGCCGGCGGTGACGAAGGAATCGGCGCCCGCGTAGTGGGGGATACCGGCCCCGTTCAGAATTTCGGCGACCGCGGAGGCGGCGGCCATGACTACATTGTCAGTGGGGGTGAAGACCGCCTGGACCCGGCCAACCATGGCGGAGGCGGCGGTGAGGATCTCATCGGTGGAGTTGCCGGTCTTTTCCAGGTACGCGATGCCCTTGCTGTCCAGATATTCCTTGGCCTGCCTGATGGGGGTCACGGAGTTGGCTTCGCTGTTGGAGTACAGCAGGCCGACGGTCTCGATGTCGGGGTTCGCTTTCAGCATCATATCCAGAATGAAGGGGGTATTCAGGGCGTCGGAGGTGCCGGTGACGTTTGAAATGCCGGTGAGCTGTGCCTCAGCAGGGTCGGAAATGGCGGCGTAGATCACGGGGATCCTGTTGTCCTCCGTGGCCGTGGCCATAGTGGTGGCGGCCAGGGTGGCAATGGGGATGACGGCGTCGTAGCCGTCGGAGACGACCTGTGCGCCGATCTGGTTCAGGACGGTGGTATCGTTCTGGCCGTTGAAGTCCTTATAGGTGATGGAAATGCCCTTTTCGGCAGCCTTGGCGTCCAGCTCGGCTTCAATGGCCACCCGGATCTCGTCCAGAGAGGCGTGGTCCAGCTGCTGGACAATGGCGACCTTGTAGGTTTTTGCCTCGGTCCCGGCAGCGGGCGCGGCGGTGGTCTCAGAAGCGGCAGAGCCGCAGGCGGTCAGAGAAGCGGCCAGAATGGAGAGGGAAGCGATCATAGACAGAAACTTTTTCATAATAGTTTACTCCTTTTCAGATGGTGATGTCAAAGGCTTCCCCTGGGGGAAGCTGTCGCGGCCCAAAGGGCCGTGACTGATGAGGGTGGTGCTCCGCGCAGCGAATCAGAATAGACGATTGCCAGTGGCAATCGCACCATAATTCGTGCGGGACGCAGGACCGATAAAGAGAGGCTACACAGTTAAGCTCTTAAAAATAGAAGCCGTTTGCCTGAGCGCTGCCGCATTTTGCTCTGTACCGCCCCTCATCCGACCCGCCTATCGGCGGGCCACCTTCCCCCAAGGGAAGGCTTTTTTATCTTCACCATCGTCTGCCCGGATTTCTCATAAACATGCTCCTTTCGCGGAAAAACAAAAAAGTCCCTGCTCCCCCTATTGGGGGAACAAGGACAGAACTAACAAATTCTGCGGTACCACCTTGTTTGCCGTTTGCAAAAACGACCGCTCTGCACGGTGCCAACACACCGCCCGCCAAATAACGCCGGCATTGCGTCAGAGGATACTGAGGAAACCCTTTCTCCCTGCCCTCGGCGGCCCATTTGCCGATCCGCTTTTCGCCCCGCTCTCAGCTCTGCGGGACTCTCTGTGGATGCGCTGTCGGCTTTACTTCCGCTTCTTCGGTTTGCGTTTTGAACTTGGAATCTTTATACACCAGGAATGTCCGTTTGTCAAGAACTTTTTTTCACGAGAGAGAGATTTTTTAATATTCCCGCACGACGCCCTTGACCAGGCCCACGATCTGGGCATGGGTGCCGTCGATGGGGGAATAATTTTCGTTTTCGGGCATGAGCCAGATCTCGCCGTTCCGGCGGCGCAGACGCTTGACGGTAGCCTCGTCGTCGATCATGGCGACCACGATCTGGCCGTCGTCGGCGGTATCCTGGGGGCGGACAATGACCTTGTCGCCGCTGAGGATCCCGGCGTTTATCATGCTGTCACCCCGGACCCGCAGCGCGAAGCAGGCGGGATCCTCCCAGGGGATGGTGCCCTCCTGATTTTCCACCGCCAGAATGGGCAGACCGGCGGTAACAACGCCGATCACCGGGATCTGACCGGGCCTGGCCCCCGTCACCAGAGCGCGCTTGCGGCCCTTGGTCTCCGGGGCCTGAAATACGCCCTTTTCCTGCAATGCCTGAAGATGGTAGCTGACGGACGCGGTTGAGCGCAGGCCCACCGCCTCTCCGATCTCCCGGACAGAGGGAGAATAGCCGTTTTCCGCGATAAACGCGTTGACGAACTCCACGATCTTTTCGGCTTTATTGCTGGTTCTGGGCATAAGGCCACCTCCATACGGCTTTTGTTTCTTTTATTATAGCACATATGATTGCAAAAGAAAAGCCCGGAATTTGAAAATATTTTCGTAATGTTACTTCGCCAGAGCGAACCAGAGGAGCACCACCGCACCCAGAACGATCCGGTACACGCCGAAGACGGAGAAGGAGTGGCTGCGGACGTAGTTCATCAGGCCCCGGATCACCAGCAGGCTCACCAGGAAGGACACCAGGCAGCCCACCAGCAGCACCGCCAGCTCGTTGCCCCCAAAGCCCACGCCGGTCATAAAGAATTTCAGCAGCTTGATGCCGCTGGCCCCCAGCATGGTGGGGATGGCCATGAAGAAACTGAATTCCGCCGCGGCCGCCCGGGAGGCCCCCAGCAGAATGCCGCCCAGGATGGTGGAGCCGGACCGGGAGGTGCCGGGAATCAGGCTCAGGCACTGGAACAGGCCGATGCCAATGGCGGTTTTCCAATCCATGTGGTCCACGGTATCCACCGCCAGATGGCGGCCCTGATACCGGCGCTCCACCAGGAGAAAGGCCACGCCGTAGAGAATCAGCATAGCAGCCACCACGGGCGCGGTGTGCAGGTGGGCGTCCATCCAGTCGTCAAACAGCACGCCCACCACGCCGGAGGGAATGATGGAGACCACCACCTTGGCCCACAGGTCCCAGGTGCCCTTTTTCTCCCGGGCGGTCTTGTCCGGGGCAAAGGGGTTCAGCTTATGGAAGAACAGGACCACCACCGCCAGGATTGCCCCCAGCTGGATGACCACATCGAACATGGATTTGAATTCATCGGACACATTCAGGGCCACCAGCTGGTCCAGCAGGATCAGATGTCCCGTGGAGGAAATGGGCAGCCACTCCGTAACGCCCTCCACAATGCCGAAGAGGATGGCCTTCAGGATTTCGATCATAGTTTTGTACCTCTGCTTTTGAAATATCCCGGTTTTGTGGGGAAACGAATTGACAATTGACAATGCGAATCAAGAGTTGAAATATAAGAGAGCACACCAAAGGCTTTCCGGAAAGGCAATGTCGTCAACTTAAGCACAGG
>CAVLCF010000011.1:0-2515 GCA_963661735.1 bacterium
CTCATTCGTTATGGCGTTATATTTGAAAACAATCTTGCTAACTTAGTGACATTGGCAGAAGCGCCCGCCCCCAACGATGAAAGGAATGACATTTATAGAAAAGAAATTATGTAACCCTATCGCAATCCCTATTGAGAAATTGCATCCGTTCGAGGGTCACCCCTACAAGATCCTCGACAACGAAGAAATGGAGGCATTGACCGAGAGCGTTCATACAGAAGGTATTCTCTCTCCATTAATTGTCCGTCCATTAGAAAACACAGACGAATACGAGGTAATCAGCGGCCACCGCAGATTACACGCGGCACAAAGGGCGGGGCTCTCCGAAATCCCTGCCCTTGTCTATGAAATCAGCCGAGAGGAAGCGGCCATTATGCTGGTGGACAGTAATCTTCATCGGGAGCATATTCTGCCTAGCGAAAAGGCGTTTGCCTATAAACTGAAAGCAGATGCTCTGAACCACAGGGGGGAACGCACGGATTTAACTTCGGGCCAAGTTGGCCCGAAGTTGCGCTCGGATGAAATGATTGCAGAAGAAAGTGGAGAAAGTCGCAAGCAAGTGCAGCGCTACATCCGCCTGACCTACCTGATCCCGGAGCTACTTCAGCTTGTCGATGACGGCAAAATCGCCCTCACCCCCGCAGTGGAGTTGAGTTATCTCCCAGAGAAAGCCCAGACCTACCTTCTGGAAGAAATGCGCCGCAACGATTGCACACCCTCTCTTTCTCAGGCTGTTCGTCTGAAAAAAGAGTACCAGACGAAAGCTCTGACAGTGCCCAAATTGCGTTCTATTATGAGCGAGGAAAAGGCGAACCAGAAAGATCGATTGAAAATCCCTATGGAACGTATCCGGAAGTTTTTCCCCAAGAGCTACACGCCCATACAAATTGAGGAGGCGGTTGTAAAACTCTGTGAGAAGGACTACCGCCGACGAACCGAGCAGGAACGATAGGGGGCTGCTGGTGGAAGCAGAAGCATTAAATACCCCAACACCGGATGTGCAAACCGTAACCCGGGACGACTACTCCCATATCCCCGACTTCGCAATTGAAAGACTTGCCCGCTTCTTCCTACCTTTGATGCAGGCGTCGTTATCCGACAAGCCGCCCATACATTTGCAGCGTAACCAGAAAGACGATATGATGCACGGGAAGGAGGTATGAGCATGAATGCAGTGATTTATGCCCGCTATTCTTCGGATAATCAACGAGAGGAATCCATTGAGGGCCAGCTTCGGGATTGCCGGGAATATGCGGAACGAAACAATCTGACCATTGTGGGGAACTACATTGACCGGGCACTGTCCGCCAGAACGGCAGACCGCCCAGATTTTCAGAGGATGATTCATGACAGCGAAAAGCGACTGTTTGACGTGGTCCTCGTCTGGAAGCTGGATAGATTCTCCCGTGACCGATATGACAGCGCCCATTACAAACATATTCTGAAAAAGAACGGCGTGCGGGTCGTATCTGCCAAGGAGGCCATTGCCGACGGCCCGGAAGGGATCATTCTGGAATCCATGCTGGAGGGGATGGCGGAGTATTATTCCGCGGAGCTGGCGGTCAAGGTGCGCCGTGGTCAGCGGGAAAATGCGATGAAGTGCCGGAATAACGGCGGTACATTGGCCTATGGGTATTCCGTGAATAAGGGAACCGGAGCGCTGGTCGTAAATCCCAAAACAGCCCCTATCGTGCGGGAGATTTTCTCCCGCTACGACAAGGGCGAACTGATCAAGAACATTGTGAAGGACTTGAATGCTAGGGGCCTGCGCAACAACTTCAATAGGCCATTCCAGGCAAGCACCATGACGCTTCTTCTGAAAAACAGAAAATATATTGGTGACTACTGCTACGGCGACATGATTATTCCTGGCGGTGTTCCTGCTCTGGTTGAAAAAGATGTATTTGAAAGGGTGCAAAGACGGATGGAGGCTAACAAAAAATCTCCGGGAAGGGCAAAAGCAAAGGAGGAATACCTGCTGTCCGGAAAGGTGTTTTGCGGTACCTGCGGCGGCCATATGGTTGGGGAATGCGGGAAAAGCAGGAACGGTACAATCTATTACTACTACAAATGTATCAACGCCAAGCATGGACATACCTGCAAGCGGAAGGCAATTAAACGGGATTGGCTGGAGCGGGCAGTCGTCGTGGAGACTGTAACCAAAGTTCTCACCGATGAGGTCATTGCCCGGGTAGCGGATGCCATCATTGCCATACAAGGACAGGAAAATCCGATGATTCCTTCTATCAAAGAACAGCTTCGTGTATGTGACAACAGCCTGAAAAATCTTCTGAAAGCAATTGAAGCGGGCATTTTTACGCCCACTACTAAGGAACGAATGGAAGAACTGGAACGGCAAAAAGAGGAGTTAAATATCAGCCTGATCCGTGCCCAGATGGCGCAACCGGTGTTTACCAAGCCTGCAAATAAAAAGTCAAGCCCCAAAGCGGACTTGACAGGAAGAAAAATTTGCAAGCAGTAGGTAGAAAAAAGTGCAGCACAAAAAGGCCGCCGC
>CAVLCF010000012.1:0-18122 GCA_963661735.1 bacterium
CGAAAAAGTGAGGCTGCCTCGTATGATTTTGGAAAATCATTTTGAGACAGCCCCTTCATTTGAGGCTGTCAAAGAACTATCCAAACGCCCTCGTTTCTGCTATAATAGAAGAAACGGGGGTGTTTTCATGGAAGACTGGAGAAAAGACGCACGGCATGAGCCAATTATCGTAGATTTGGAAGCGCTGGTACCAAAAGATCATCTTCTGCGGAAAATAGAAAAGGTCATGGATTATGAGTGGCTGTATGAACGGCTAGACCCGTACTACTGCCATGACAATGGCCGTCCCGGCACAGATCCGGTTGTGCTTATCAAGATGGTACTTATTCAGCATTTGTTCGGAATACCGTCTTTGCGGCAAACCTACCGGGAAATTCAGGTGAATGTAGCATATCGGTGGTTTCTGGGGTATGGATTGTTGGATAATATCCCGCACTTTGCAACGGTGAGCTATGCTTTCTGCAAGCGCTTCCCGGATGAGCTGACCAGTGAGATATTCGAGCACATTCTCAACAAGGCACTGAACAACAGGATGCTGGACCCCAGCGCGATTTTCATAGACGGGACCCATATCAAGGCCAGCGCAAACAAGAAAAAGTTCCAGAAGGAGCAGGTCGCAAAGGCGGCAAAGGTCTACTCTGGACAGCTGCGCAGAGAGGTCAACGCGGAAAGAGAAAAGCTGGGCAAGAAGTCCATTGAAGATGACGATGATGAAAACCATCCCCAGGGTGGTGGAGGCTCACAGGAAACCGTAGAAAAGACTGTTTCCACCACAGACCCGGACTGCGGAATGTTCGTAAAAGGAGAACATGAACGGCAATTTGCCTACGAAGCGCATACGGCTTGTGACAAAAGAGGTTTTGTCCTGGGCGTAGAAGTAACCGCCGGAAACGTCCATGACAGTGTGGCATGGGACAAGGTATATGACAATGTAACCAGCAAATTCGATGTTCAGTTCGTGGCCATGGATGCAGGATATAAGACCCCTTGGATTGCAAAGAAGACTTTGGACGATGGAAAAGTTCCGGTTCTCCCGTATACGAGATATAAAGGCAGCAAAGAAGGATACCGCCCCTGGGACTACAAATATGACCCCGTAAAAGATGTATTCACCTGCCCCCACGGTCAGGAGCTTCGCCATACCACAACAGACCGAGAGGGGAAAAGAATCTACCGCAGTACCCCTAAAAACTGTGTCAATTGCCCATCCAAATCCTACTGCAAGGCAAACGAGAAAGGGCAAAAGGTATTCACAACCCACATCTGGCAGGAATACCTGGACATTGTGGAAGACATCCGAAAGACCGACTTAGGCAAGCAAATTTATGCCCAGCGCAAAGAAACTATTGAGCGGGTCTTTGCAGATGCAAAAGAGAAACACGCAATGCGTTATACACACCACCGAGGCTTGGCCGCAGTTACCAGATGGGTCAGGCTTAAATTTGCTGCCATGAATCTGAAAAAGCTGGCACAATGGAGTTGGAACAGCTCCGTTTTCGCACTAATATTTGTTCGTTGCCGTCTAAATTACAGGAGAACCCCAGCTTTCGCTTGTTGAAAGCTAGGGTTCTTTGACAGACTGAAATGAAGCGCACCCTCCTGGGTGCGCTTCATTTATGGTGGACTTGAAGGGATTCGAACCCTCGACCCCCACAATGCGAATGTGGTGCGCTCCCAGCTGCGCTACAAGCCCATATTTTCTTCAATCGACTGGGATATTATACATCCGTTTCCCGGAAATGTCAAGTGAGAAAATGCCTCCGGCACGGGCCGAAGGCATTTTTTCAATTCTTCAAGCTTTGCAGGGGAGCCGGGATGCGGCCGCCGCGGGAAATGAAATCCTCGCTGCTCTCGCTATGGACAGGCATAACGGGAGCGCTGCCCAGCAATCCGCCCATTTCCACCCGGTCGCCAATACCCTTGCCCAGGGCGGGGATGATGCGGACGGCGGTGGTCTTGGTATTGACCATACCGATTGCCGCCTCGTCAGCAATGATTGCCGAAATGGTAGCCGCGCTGGTATCCCCGGGAACAGCGATCATATCCAAGCCCACAGAGCAGACGCAGGTCATGGCTTCCAGCTTGTCCAGGGCCAAAGTGCCCCGCTGGGCGGCGGCGATCATGCCCTCATCCTCAGACACCGGGATAAACGCGCCGGACAGTCCGCCCACATGGTTAGAGGCCATAACGCCGCCTTTTTTCACGGCATCGTTCAGCAGCGCCAGAGCAGCAGTCGTTCCGTGAGTTCCGCAGACCTCCAGGCCCATTTCTTCCAGAATTCGGGCCACGCTGTCCCCAATGGCAGGGGTGGGGGCCAGGCTCAGGTCCACAATGCCGAAGGGAACGCCCAGGCGGCGGGATGCTTCCACGCCCACCAGCTGACCCATGCGGGTAATGCGAAAGGCGGTCTTTTTCACAGTTTCGGCCACCACGTCAAAGGGCTGCCCCTTAACGCTCTGCAAGGCATGGTACACCACGCCAGGACCGGAAACGCCAACGTTGAGAACACACTCCGGCTCGCCCACGCCGTGGAACGCGCCCGCCATAAAGGGATTGTCCTCCACGGCATTGGCGAATACCACCAGCTTGGCGCAGCCCAGGCAGTCGTTATCTCGGGTCAATTCGGCGGTTTTTATGACGATGCGGCCCATTTCGGCCACGGCATCCATATTGATGCCCGCCTTGGTGGAACCCACATTAATGCTGGCGCAGACCATATCGGTAGCCGCCATGGCCTCGGGGATAGAACGGATCAGCTTCCAGTCGCTTTCCGTACAGCCCTTCTGCACCAGGGCGGAGAAGCCGCCAATGAAATTGACGCCGCAGGTCTTGGCCGCCCTATCCAGAGCTTTAGCGATCTCCACATAGCTTTCCGTCCGGCAGGCGGCGGCCACCAGGGAGATGGGGGTCACGGAGATGCGCTTATTGACAATGGGGATGCCGAATTCCGCTTCGATGTCCTCACCGACCCGGACCAGATCCTTGGCACAGCGGGTGATCTTGTCATAAATTTTCTCGCAGCAGGTGGATAGATCCGGGTCGGCGCAATCCAGCAGACTGATACCCATGGTAATGGTCCGGATGTCCAGATGCTGATTGTCGATCATGTCCAGTGTGGACAGAATATCCTTTTGATCCAGCATGGCAGGCCCTCAGATCCGGTGCATGGACTGGAAAATGTCTTCCCGCTGGACCCGGATGGACAGATCCATCTGCACGCCCAGCTCGTCCATTCTCTGAGCCAGCTCTGCCAGGGGAACATTACACGCCGATACTTCCGTGGCCATCATCATGGTGAAATAGCCCTGCATAACGGTCTGGCTGATGTCCAGCACATTCACATTAAACTCGGCCAGCTTGGCACAGACGGCGGCAATAATGCCAACCCGGTCCTGTCCCACAACGGTAACAATTGCTTTCATATGCTCTCTCCTTATACTTCGTAGTCAGCGGGCATTCTGGCTGTGACCCAGGGGAAGAAATGGGACTTGGCCTCCACATGCAGGGGATGATCGGCATAGGTATTCAAAGACTCCCGGGAATCGAATTCGGAATAGAGTACAAAATCCGGGCCGCAGAAGCAGGGCCTGACCTCCATTTTCAGAAGGCCGGGGATCTTCCCCACCAGGGGCAGCAGGGCATTCTGGGCTGCGGCGATCACGGCGGGCTTGTCCGCCTCTTCCTTCAGTGTGAACAGAATAATATGCTTTACCATGACAAACTTCCTTTCTCTATACTAAGAATACCGGGGCAGACAGGCTACCCCGGTATTGTGTTTCAGGAAAGATTACTCGGCGTCCTCGCCGTCCTCCAGCAGAGCGCGGATGGACAGGGAGATACGCTTGTTCTCAGCGTCAACATCGGTGATCTTGACCTTGACCTCCTGACCCTCGGACAGAACATCCTCGGGCTTGCCGATGCGGCGGTCAGCGATCTGGGAGATGTGGATCAGGCCGTCAACGCCGGGCAGGATCTCCGCGAAAGCACCGAAGGTCATCAGCTTCACGACCTTGGCGTCCACCACATCACCAACGGCGTAGTTGGTCATGAACTGGTTCCAGGGGTTCATCTCAGCAGTCTTGTAGCCCAGAGAGATCTTGTGCTTCTCGGGGTCAAAGGAGATGACGTAAACATCGATCTCGTCGCCGACCTTCACAACATCGGCAGGAGTCTTGATACGGTTCCAGCTCAGCTCGGAAACATGGACCATGCCGTCCACGCCGCCGATGTCCACAAAAGCGCCGTAGGAAGTCAGAGACTTCACAACGCCGTGGTACTTCTTGCCAACCTCGATCTCGCTCCAGATCTTCTCCTGCGCGGCCTTACGGTTCTCAGCGTTGACGGCGCGGATGGAGCCGATGGCGCGGCGGCGGGCACGGTTGACCTCAGTGATCTTCAGCTGCACAGGCTTGCCGACCATAGCGGACATATCGCCGCCCTTGGCAACGCCGGACTGAGAAGCGGGGATGAACACACGGATGCCCTTCACATTGGCAACCAGACCGCCCTTGTTCTCTTCGGTGATGACGGCATCGATGGTGGTCTTATTCTCCACATAACCGGCCATCTCGTCCCAAACCTTCAGGCCGTCCAGCTTCTTCTTGGACAGCTGCACGGTGCCCTCCTGATCGTTGACGCGAACGACGAAAACTTCGATCTGATCGCCGACCTTCAGAACATCCTCGGGCTTTACGGAAGGATCGGTGCTGACTTCATCATAAGGAATGTAACCGGCATGCTTGGTGCCCAGGTCTACCTGGACCTCGGTATTGCCGATTCCGGTAACGGTGCCGATAACCTTGTCTCCTGTATTTAAAGTCTTGATGGACTGCTCGAGAAGCTCCGCGAAGTTCTCCTCCTGTACAGCCTCAGCATTGGTAATTTCGCTCATAGTCTTGTTGACCTCCTTTATAATCCACGCCGGTGTAGACGCACCAGCCGTGATTCCAACATCAGTGATACCGGCGAAAAACGCGGGCTCCAGTTCGCTGGCATCGTCAACAAGAGCTACACGGTCGCAGTATTCGCGGCAAATCATGGCAAGGCGGCCGGTATTGGAACTTTTCGCGTCCCCAACCACGACCATTGCCTGGCACTGACGGCTTAAATTTGCCGCCTCGGTTTGCCTATCCTCAGTCGCTTTACATATTGTATCAAAAATTTTCAAGTTAGTAAACTGTTTTTTTGCAAAATCTCTGCATAATTTCCACAAATTTTCCGTGGAAGTTGTCTGGCAAACCATGCAAATTGGCAAGTCCGCAGCAATTTTGTCATCTTCGGCCCATTTTTTTAGTGATTCTGCACTATCAAAAATCTTGCAGCTCCCGCACCAGCCGGCGATCCCCTCCACCTCCGGGTGGGTAGGCGTACCGATAATGACGGGAAGCCGTCCCTCCTGCTCTGCCTGACTGACCAATGTATGGATCCGCTTGACAAACGGGCAGGTGGCGTCCACGATCTCGGCGCCCCTGGCCTCCAGGCGGCGGTACACATCCCGGCCCACACCGTGGGAACGGATGATGACCGTATCGCCGGGGTTTGCCTGCTCCGGCGCGTCGATCACGCCGACCCCTGCCTGATGGAACGCCTCCACCACATGGCGGTTGTGGATAATCGGCCCCAGAGTCACTGTGCGTTTGCCCGCCGCGGCTGAGGACTGGACCAGCTCCACCGCACGGCTGACGCCGAAGCAGAACCCGGCACTTTTCGCAACCCGCACACTCATCTGGCAAGCTTCTCCTCAATGATCTTCCGGATGGCCGCTACGGACTCCTCAAGGGTCATTTCCGAGGTATCCACCTTGACGGAATCCCGGCACATTTTCAGCGGGGCGATCTCCCGGTGGGTATCCTGGTAATCCCGCTGCTGAACCTCCTTGAGCACCTGCTCATACTTCGCCTTCTGGCCCTTTTCCAGCAGTTCCTTGTAGCGCCGCATGGCCCGGACCTCCGGACTGGCCGTCAGGAAAATTTTCACGGTTGCCTTGGGCAGCACCACAGAGCCGATGTCCCGGCCGTCCATGACCACATCGTACCGCTCTGCCATTTCCCGCTGCATGTCCAGCAGCACATCCCGGACCACGGCGTGGGCGGAAATCAGACTGGCTTTCTGGGAGATATCCTGGGTGCGGATATCCGCCGTTACGTCCATGCCGTTCATAAGCATATGCTGTACGCCCTCGTCATCGTACTCGATGCCGACGGTCAGCTCATCAATGTACCGGTTCACACCGTCCACGTCCTTGGGACTTACGCCCCACAGGTCCATAAAGTAGGCCACGGTGCGGTAAATGGCGCCGGTGTCTACGTAGCGATAGCCCAGCTCCCCCGCCAGGCGGCGGGCAATGGTGCTCTTCCCCGCACCGGCAGGGCCGTCAATGGCCACAGAAATCTTCTTTCCCATTCTGTCCTCATTTCTCAGCGCGGCGCGCCGTTTTATTTTTCCTCCCGCAGCATGGCCAAAGCCCTTGCTTCCCGCTGCAGGACCTGATCCGCCGTCAGGCCCAAAGCCTTACCGGTATCCTCCGGGGACATGGGCAGGCCCTTTTCCAGACCGAAGCGCAGCGTCAGAAGCTTGGCGTCCTCTTCCGGCAATACGCTGAGCAGCTCGGAGATCCGCTGGCGCATCCGGAAATAGGCGGTGTCCTCCACAGCCTGGTCTTCTTCCTCGGGCGCTTTCTCTTCCTTGGGGGCAGTCGCCTGCTGGAGCATCCTGGCATCCTCCAGAACCTTGCGGACGGTTTCCGCGTCCTCCGGGGTCATGTGCAGCTCCAGAGCGATCTCCTCCAGGGTAGCGTTTCTGCCAAGCTCGGCAAGCAGTCGCTCGTCCACGGCCCGGTAGTCTTCCAGCGCCTGGCGCATTTTCTGGCCCACGCCGTTGGCACGGGCCTGCAGCGTAACAGCCTTGGCCATAGCCCCCCGGATGGCCGTATCCCGCCGGGTCAGGTAATCCCCTTCCTGCGTCTGGATGGCCTGCCAAAGGGCCAAACCGCCCTCCTGGAGAAGGTCCATCATCAAAACGCCGTAGCCTACAAACTCCGGCAGGATCTCCACTACCCGATAGAGTCCCAGGTGCATGAGCTGCTCTGCCGCCCGCTGGTCGCCCCCGGCACAGCGCTCTGCCAGGGCAGCCTCGTCCGCCTGACGCGGCGTCTCCCGAATTTCCTCCAGATACAGACGCAGGGGATCCGTAGGGTTCAGGTTGGAGACATCCATGGCCTTTTCGGCGATCTCCGCCTCCTGCCGCAGACGCAGGGCCGCCTGGCCGGTGTATTGCTTCACAGGCAGCCCCGATACATCCAGCAGCAGCTTCCGGTCATCCAGCGCCGCAAAAGCATCCTCCACAGCCTCCTCCGTCTCCTGTTCCAGCAGGGTCAGGAAATGGGCCGCGGAAATTTTATCCCCGGGCTTTTTCCCGGACAAAAACAGCTCCCAGGGGCTGTCATCAAAGGAAAGATCCAGTTCGTTCATTCCAAAAAGTCCTCCAATCCCATGCTCGCGCCCATGGCCTGGAGCTTATCCATGGCCTGTTTTTCCACCTGGCGCACCCGCTCCTTGGAGATGCCCAGCTTCTGGCCGATCTCCTCCAGAGAGTGACAGGTACCGTCCTCCATGCCGAAATGGAGCCGCAGGATCATCTGCTGGCGCTCGGTCAGAGTGGAGAGCAGGCGGTCCATGGTGTCCGTCAGCTCCTTCTGGACCAGCTCCTCCTGGGGCTGGGGCGCTTCCATATTTTCCAGCAGGTCCCCGAAGCTGCTCTTGTCCTCGTCTCCAACGGGCACATCCAGGGAACAGATATCCGGGGACAGCTGCAGAAGCTCTTCCACCTTTTCCTTGGGCATATCCACCCGTTTTGCGATCTCCTCTGCCGTGGGTTCTGTGCCCTCTTCCTGGCGCAGGACGGCCTGGGCCGCCTGGATCTTACGCATGCGCTCCGCCGTATGGACCGGGACCCGGATGGTCCCGGCATGGTTCAGCAGGCACCGGGTAACGCCCTGGCGGATCCACTTGGTGGCATAGGTGGAAAACCGGTAATCCCGGGTATAATCAAATTTCCGGGCAGCAGCCAGGAGCCCGATGCTTCCCTCCTGGATCAGGTCCAGCAGAGGCACACCCCGCCCGGCGTACTCCTTGGCAACGGAAACCACCAGACGCAGGTTGGCGTTGACCATCTTACGGATGGCCTCTTCGTCTCCCTGAGCACAGCGGCGGGCCAGCTCCCGCTCTTCCTCTGCGGTCAGCCGGGGGATCTGCCGGATCTCCCGGAGATACTGGCGGATATCGTCCTCATCGGTGGGGACCGGAATGGGCTGGGTATCTTTTTCTTTGTCCATAAGTTCCGTCATGCTTTGATTCCTTTGCTTTCCTGTAGTTTCCGCTGCAATTCCATCAGCGTATCTTCCGTGTCCGCGGTTTTGAATTCGTGGGACTGCCGAATGACCCGAATGCTGTCATGCATAGCCTGTTCGGAGACAGGCCCCGGATTTCTCTGCAGAATTCCGGCAATGTGAGCCATTTCCTCTCCCGTAAAGTCGGTAAGTCCGGCCACGCTGGGGTTCATCCCCTGACTGCTCTGCTGCTTCAGCTGTTCAAAAACCCGGCCCAGCAGAGGCGAGGAAAATTCCTCGGGCTTCAGGCCCTCGGTCTCTGCTATCATGGCGGCGTCACTCAGGCACTGGGCCAGAACGACCTCTTCCGCCATGGCAGATTTTATATTGTCGTAGCGGATCGTCCGGCTCTTGGGCTGGGCAGCAATAGCCGGAGCCAGATCAATGCGCTCTTGTTTCTTCTTTTCCTTGAACTGGCGGCGCCTAACAGCTTTCTCGACCTCAATCTTCATGGCATCGGGGGAAATTTTCCCTGCTTCCGCCACTCGGTTTCCATAGACCTCTCTTTGAACTGCATTGCCAAGAGTGCTAATAAATTCCGCAGCCTCACCAATAAACTTCACACGTTCTTCATCCACACCCAGATCATATTTCTTCTGAATAGATCGTAATTGATACTCCACTCTGTTGGATGATTCCTCAAGCAAAAGTTTGAACCTATCTGCGCCGAATTTTTTCAGGAATTCATCTGGATCTTTGGCATCTCGCATTTGCAAAACCTTTACTTGCAATCCAGCCTTCTCCAACATAGGTATTGCTCGTTTTGTTGCATTCTGCCCAGCTTCATCGCCATCGTAAATCAGCACCACCTGCTCTGTATAACGAGATAGCAGTCTAGCATGTTCATCTGTTAAAGATGTCCCCAACGAAGCCACTGCGCAGTCAAAGCCATACTGATGCAACGCGATGGCATCCATATACCCTTCTACAAGAATCAAAAAACCCATCTTTGACTTTTTCGCAACATTCAAAGCAAATAGATTCATGCGCTTATTAAAAATCTCTGATTCTGGAGAATTTAGATATTTGGGTTTGGAGTCATCCATAACTCGTCCGCCAAAGCCGATGACATTTCCCCGCACGTCAATAATCGGAAACATAAGCCGGTTTCGAAATCTGTCATACAAGTCCCCATTTCTCTGAGATCTTGAAGCAAGCCCAGAAGCCTCCAACTCTTCATCTGTATAGCCCTTAGCTCGCATGGCCTTGCAGAGATTATCCCGGCCACTGGGGGCAAAGCCTATCCCAAATCGTGTTAATGTTCCCTTCGGCATCCCACGCTTTTGGGCATAGCGCAAACCTTCCGCTCCCGCTGGAGCATAAAGTTGCGCAACAAAGTAACGAGCCGCTTCTTTAGATATCGCCCACAGCCGCTCCTGCCTCTTGTAGCGGCTCTGATACTCCTCGTCATCCGGCACTGTCATTCCAGCACGCTGCGCCAAAACCCTGACAGCATCCCCGTAACTTAAGCCCTCTATTTCCATTTCAAAGTTGACAACACTACCGCCTTTATGACAGCCAAAGCAGTAAAAAAAACCCTTGTCCGGTATCACATTGAACGATGGTGTTTTTTCAGAGTGGAATGGGCACAAGCCAACTAACCTAGAGCCGGAACGCTTCAGATTTACATACTGGCCAACGACCTCTTCAATTGGGTTTCTGGCAGCCAGTTCATCCAAAAATGCCGGTGGAAACGGCATAGGCAATCCCCTCCCTCTCTGTTTTTTCAACAGTGTATTATATCACAAGATTACCGGACATTCCAGCCGGTCGGTACAAAAATCTCATTGAATTTTCCCACGGCGTAGTTGTCCGTCATGCCCGCGATATAGTCGCAGACCGTCCGGCCCAGGCCGTCAAAGGACAGCTGGGGCTGGAAATCCTCCGGCAGCTCCTCCGGATGCTCCACGTAGTATCGGTAGAGCATTTGCAGCATATCCTTCGCCTTGCTCTCCTCCCCCTTGGCAATGGGGTTGCGGTAGACCCGCTCAAACATAAAGCCGCGAAGGTCCGCCAGCGCCTTTTCAATATCCGGCGTCATACAGATTTTCCCCGCCTCCCGGGACGTAAAAATCATGTCA
The DNA here is from genome assembly GCA_963661735.1 of bacterium. GTDB lineage: Bacteria > Bacillota > Clostridia > Oscillospirales > Oscillospiraceae > Faecousia. Next base: position 10,468 of record CAVLCF010000012.1, read on the forward strand.
CAGACCAGAGTATTGATCCGGTCCCGCTGGTTCTCGCCCAAAAGCGCGGCAATGTCTCTGGGGATGTCCTCCGCCGTTAATATCCCCGCCCGGATGGCGTCGTCAATGTCGTGATTTACGTAAGCGATCTGATCCGCCCTGCGGATGATCTGTCCCTCCAGGGTCTCCGGGAGATAGGGGCCGGTGTGGCCCAGAATGCCCATGCGGACCTCATTGCAGAGGTTCAGCCCCTGACCATCCTTTTCCAGGATATCCACCACCCGCAGGCTCTGCTCATTGTGCCGGAAGGGCCGGCCCCAGCATTCGGTCAACGCGCCCTCTCCGGCGTGGCCAAAGGGCGTATGCCCCAGGTCGTGGCCCATGGCAATGGCCTCGGCCAGATCTTCATTCAGCCCCAGGGCCCGGGTTATGGTTTTGGCAATGCGCGTGACCTCCAGGGTATGGGTCATGCGGGTACGGTAATGGTCCCCCTCCGGATTCAGAAACACCTGGGTCTTATGCATAAGCCGCCGGAATGCCTTGCTGTGGACAATGCGGTCCGTATCCCGCTGATAGCAGGTGCGCACATCCTCTTCCCGCTCCGGCTCCGGCCTGGGGCGGCCCGTGGACCTGTCCGAAAAGGCCGCCAAAGGATTCAGCCGCCGGTGCTCCAATCGTTCCAGTTCTTCCCGTACCGTCATTGTCTTTCGCTCCTTCTCCTGTTAGTTCTTTTCATTTCCCTGTACCGGGAACGCCCGGTATTCCGTACCGGTTTCCATGGCTTCCACGGTTCCGGCAGTCATATCCGTGAGCCTTGCCAGAAATTCCTGTGTCTTCGCCTCCGGGAACAGCAGTTCCAGCTCCACCTCGGAGCCGAACTCCGTATTGCGGATAATGCCGCCGTAGGCGGCCGTTTCCAGCTTCACCCGCTCGTACCAGGAATAGGGACATGGAAGATACAGTACCGTCCACACCCGTTTCATAGACTTTCCCGCGGCGTCCACGGCGATTTTCGCGCCTTTGGTATAGGCCCGCACCAGTCCTCCGGCCCCCAGAAGGACACCGCCGAAGTACCTGGTAACAACGCAGACCACGTTATACAGCCCTTCCCGCTGCAAGACCTGGAGCATGGGCATCCCCGCCGTGCCGCCCGGCTCGCCGTCATCGGAAAACCGGACGGCCCCGTCCCGGATGATATAGGCCCAGCAATTGTGGGTGGCATCGTAGTGCTGCTTTTTCATCTCCTGGATGCGGGCCAGAGCCTCTTCCTCCGTCTCCACAGGCCAGAGACGGCCAATAAAGCGGGACTTTTTCTCAATAAATTCGTCTTCTCCGAAGCCGGTTGGCACCAGATACTCTTCCAAGGCTCAATTCTCCTTTGTCACATACGCCCGCAGTCTTCCATAGAGGATATCATCCAGCACCGCGTCAATTTCGATTCCATTGGCGGTATAGTCCACGCTGTTGACCTTAGCCCCGCTGTGCAGGGCATCCACCTGGCCGCCCATAGAATAGGGCAGGCATAAAACCACATGATGGCGGGCATGGCCAAGCATTTCCTCAATTTTTTTCAGCAGCGCCTCCATGCCCGCCCCCTTGGCAGCGGAGACAGCGACGGTATTCTCCCCCACCGGGATATCCTCCCGGCTTACCAGGTCCGCCTTGTTGTAGCAGTAGAGCACCGGGGTTCCGGGCTTTGCCAGCGTGCCGATGAGCTTATCCACAACGGCAATATGCTCCTGCCGGTTGGGGTCCGCGGAGTCAATGACATGCAGCAGCAGGTCCGCGTATTCCAGTTCCTCCAGGGTCGCCCGGAAAGCGTCCACCAGATGGTGGGGAAGCTTCGCGATAAAGCCAACAGTGTCGGAGAGGATCACATCCAGATTGTCCGAAACCTTCAACTGCCGGGATGTGGTGTCCAGAGTATCAAACAGCCGGTTGTTGGCGGGGATGCCCGCCCCTGTCAGCCGGTTCAACAAGGTGGATTTTCCGGCATTGGTATAGCCCACAATGGCAACCACCGGCACGGAATTCTTCATTCTCCGCTCCCGCTGAACACCCCGGACCTGCCGCACCTGGGCAAGCTCACTTTCCAGCCGGTTGATCCGCTCCCGGATATGCCGCCGGTCACTTTCCAGCTTGGTTTCGCCGGGACCCCGAGTGCCGATTCCGCCGCCCTGCCGGGAAAGGCTCTTGCCCATGCCGGAGAGCCTGGGCAGCAGATACTTATACTGGGCCAGCTCTACCTGGAGCCTGCCTTCTTTTGTCTTTGCCCGTTGGGCGAAAATATCCATAATCAGAGCGCTGCGATCCAGCACCGTTACGCCGATGATCTCCTCCAGGGCCCGGATATTTCCCGAGGAAAGCTCGTTATCAAAAATTACCATGGTGGCCTGGGTGGCCTCCACCAGCATCCGGACCTCCTGGGCTTTTCCCTCGCCGATAAAGCTGTGCGGGTCCGGGTTCGGCCGGTTTTGCAGCATTTTTCCGGTGCAGAAGCCGCCGGCGGTCTCCAGAAGAGCCTCCAGCTCCTCCAGGGTTTCCTCCGTGGCGGTCTGCTCCTGGGTAAAACAAGCGGCATTCAGTCCCACCAGGACCGCGCGCTCCGCGCTTCTCTCAAAATTTCCTTCCATTTTCTTCCTCCGTAATCTTCTCTTCTCAGTATACCACAGGCACCGCCCTTTGGGCAACCGTCCGGCGAAAAAGTTCAAAGAAAATACAAAAAACCCGCACTACCAACGTAGTGCGGGCAATCGGATCTCTTACTTCAGGCCGAAGCGCTTGTTGAAGCGATCAACACGTCCACCGGTGTCAACCAGCTTCTGCTTGCCGGTATAGAAAGGGTGGCACTTGGAGCAGATCTCAACGCGAATGTCCTTCTTAGTGGAACCGGTCGCGATGACGTTACCACATGCACAGCGGATGGTGGTCTGTTCGTACTTAGGATGGATACCTTCCTTCATTTCTTTCACCTCTTTCATATCAGTTAAAGGGCATAAAAGCCCTCAGCAATCTTGAATCGCCTAGGTATAATATCATACAGAGGACAAAATTGCAAGTCTTTTTTTGGATTTTCCCGAAAAATCTTTTTTGAGGATTTCCGGATTCTCAGAAAGCCCAGTTGCCGTTACGGAAAATAGCCTTGGTGGAGCCATCGGCGCAGACGGCGTCAATGTTCATGCTGTCACAGCCGATCATGAAATCCTCATGGATCATGGAATCATTGATGCCCAGCTCCCGGCATTCTTCCAAAGACTTGTTCTGGAAGTCCTCGATGGTATCGGGGAAGCCCATACCCAGGGCCAGGTGGCAGGCGGCGTTTTCGTCAAACAGCGTGTTGTAGAACAGCAGACCGCTTTCGGCAATAGGGCTGGCCTGGGGCACCAGGGCACACTCGCCCAGGTAGGACGCGCCCTCGTCCATAGCGATCATGGTTTTCAGCAGTTCCTCGCCCTTCTCGGCATGGACTTCTACGGCCTTACCGCCCTGGAAGCGGATGGAAAAGCCCTCGATCAGCTGGCCGCGATAGCTCAGAGGCTTGGTGGCGTAGACAATCCCCTCGGCCTGGCCCTTCATGGGGGAGATGAAGCACTCCTCAGTGGGAATGTTGGGGTTGAAGAACAGGCCGTCCCGGCTGGTCTCACCGCCGCCGCAGAAGCGGCCCTGGGGGATCATGCCTACTGTGAAATCCGTGCCGTTGTCAGCGGTATAGTGCAGGCTGCGGATGCCCAGACTGTTCAGATAGTCGCAGCGGGCCTGCAGATCCTTGTCGTGCTCCTCCCATGCCTTGATGGGATCTTCCGTGACCCGGGAGGTAAACAGAATGGCCTCCCAGAGCTTTTCAATGGCGGTGCTGGTGCGCTCGCCGGGGAAGACCTTTTTCGCCCAGGCAGCGCCGGGAACGGCGGCAATACACCACTGCTGACGGTTTTCCAGCTGATCCTTGTAGGGCTTAAGAATCGGATAGCTCATGCGGCGGGCCTTTGTGACCTTCTCCATGTTGATGCCCTTCAGGCCATCGGGGTCCTCGGACATCAGGTGAATGCGGCAGGGTACCACATCCACCTCATGCTGGTATTTGGCCTTCTGCCACTCCTCCACGGTGCCCATGGTGGTGACGGAGCGATAGCGGGTGTGGATCTTGGTCAGAGGCTGATAGTTCCACTCTACGGTGACTTTCTTGGCCTTGGCCTTGTAGGCCTCCTCCACCACCATCTGCACAAACTCCGGCTGATCCAGATCGGCATAAATAACGACCTCCTGCCCCTTCTGGACATTGACGCCGCAGCGAACAATCAAGCGGGCATATTCCCGCAGTACGGTTTTCTTCATGGTAAAAAACTTCCCTTCTAAAAAAGTCCTGCCTATTGTAGCAGATTTTCGGAAAAAGGTCAATGGTATTGCAATTCTTGCCTGCTTCCTTTATAATATACGCATCTTTGGAAACTGAGGTAAATAATATGCTGACAAAAGAAGCATTTTCCGCACTGGTTTCTCAGGGGGCCTGCCTGCTGGACGGCGCTACCGGTTCTTATCTGCGCGCCAAGGGCATGCCCCGGGACTGCGCCACGGAGGAATGGGTTCTGCGAAACCCTGAAATCCTGGTGGAATTGCAGCGGGGCTATGCCAGAGCAGGCTCCAGGATTCTCTATGCCCCCACCTTTCAGGCCCAGCCAATCGCCCTGAAAAAGATCGGCCTGGAGAGCCATACGGAGGCCATCAACGCTCAGCTCGTCGCCCTGAGCCGTTCCGCTGCCCCGGACTGTCTGATTGCGGGCGACATCGCTACTCTGGCCGCTTTCTGCGACAGCTGGGATCCGGATAACTTTGACCTGCTGGTGGAGAACTACCACCGCCAGATCCGGGGACTGATCGACGGCGGTGCGGATCTTCTGGTAGGCGAAACCCTTCTCTATCCCCAGGAGGCGGAGGCTATTCTCACCGCCGCGGAGCTGGAGGGCGCAGGCGTCACCATGATCTCCTACTCCATGCAGTCCGGCGGCTTCCTGTACAGCGGCTATGACGCCGGGCCTCTTATGAAGCAGCTGGAGGACTGGGGCGCCTGCGCCGTGGGCTTTAACTGCGTGGCCGCTGACGAAATGACACCCCATCTTGTAAGCAAGCTCCGCCGGTTTACCGGACTGCCGCTGATCTGCAAGCCCAACGCGGGCAACCCCATTATCAATGATGCCGGTATACCCGAATACAAGCTGAAGCCGGAACCCTTCGCTCAGATCGTGAAAGCGTGCCGGGAGAACGGTGCTTCGCTGTTGGGCGGCTGCTGCGGCACAACCCCCGCCCATATGGAGGCGCTGAGAAAAGCACTGGCTTAAAGGAGAATTTCCCATGAATAAGAACATCCACTTTTACGTCAGCCCGAAAAACGGCTGGGCCTGGCTCATGGCGCTGTGCCTGTCCGCTTCCGCCATCGGGCGGATCGTCCTTTATGGCATCCACGATATGCCCATCTACACCAGTATCTGGCTTCAGATGGTGCTGCCCGTAGCGGCCACAGTCCTCTATATCCTCATCACCCTCTGCAATGGCCGGGAGCAGTTTTATAAGACAGCCATCCCTGTCTGGCTTTTCGTTCTGTTTTCCGCCATCTGGGTACGGCACAATCTGAACGGCCGGATGCTCATTGCCCTGAGCTGGCTGGCGCTCGTCTGCTTTGGGCTTATCTACACTGACATTACCTCCGGGGCACGGCTGCACCGGATCTGGCTGCTGTTCCCCGTCATGCTGGCCCCACTGGCTGTCATTGTCTATTACAACCGGCAGGCTATCTTCCAGCAGGACTGGCCCGCCGTCATTCGGCTGCTGCCCAACACATTGCTGTTTCTGGGCTGCACCCTGCTGATTTTTGCCATCCGCATTGACCCGGCCGGCGAATACCACCCCACCTGGGGCGACCGGGTAGACGGGCGCAGAATCCGATCTCTGCCTCCCGCGAATCAGGTATCCCCTTACATCATGGTCAACCGAAACGGCTCCTCCAACCTCTTCGAGGAGGCCTTTGAGATCACCAATGTGGACCGCTATATCCGTCAGAAGCGCAGAGAGGGTCTGACGAACTTCGGCATCATGCACGTCTTTCTGGCCGCCTATTGCCGGGGTATTGCCAAGTACCCCGGTGTAAACCGATTCATCTCCGGCCAGAAAATCTATTCCCGGGGCGAGGATATCCAGTTCTGTATGACCATCAAAAAGGACATGACCACCGACGGTGCGGAAACGGAGATCAAGCTCCACCTGAGTCCCAGAGATACGGTCTACGACGTCTGCAAAAAGATGAACGATGCCATCGTCAAGGTGAAAAACACGCCGCTGGACGCGGGCGTGGACAACACAGCCTATGCGCTGACGATGGTGCCGGGTGTGGTTCTGAAATTTCTGGTGTGGTTCCTGAAAACCCTGGATTACTTTGGGCTGCTGCCCAAGTTCCTGCTGGAGGTCAGCCCCTTCCACGGAAGCATTTTCTTCACCTCTATGGGTTCTCTTGGCATTCCTCCTGTATACCACCATCTGTACGACTTCGGAAATCTGCCGGTGTTCGGTTCCTTTGGCTGCAAGCGCAGAGCGCTGGAAATTCAGGAGGACGGTACCGTTGTCCAGAGAAAGTATGTAGACTTCCGCTTCACCCTGGACGAGCGGACAGTGGACGGCTTCTATTACGCCGCGTTCCTGAAATATTACAAGCGCCTCATCCAGCACCCGGAGGTCCTGGACGAAGCGCCTGCGGAAGTCGTAAAGGATATGGACTGATATGGAGAAAGAAATACGCGATGCCCTCTCTCCGGATTATCCCTGGGCGGACCGCTTTCACTATTTTGACACCATCGATTCTACCAATAACTACCTGAAGCGGCAGGCCCTTCTGGGTGCGCCCCACGGCACGGTGGCCCTGGCGGACTGCCAGACCGGCGGCAAGGGGCGGCTGGGCAGGAGCTTCCAGTCCCCCGGCGGGGTGGGCATTTATCTGAGTATGCTGCTTCGGCCTGACTGTCCCCAGGAACAGCTGATGCACTTGACCTGCGCCGTTGGTACCGCCATGTGCGACGCGTTGGAACGCTCTGTCGGTGTTCGCCCGGGCATCAAGTGGACCAACGACCTGGTCTGCGGAACACGGAAGCTCTCCGGCATTCTGGTGGAACTGCTGAATGATGCCCATGGGAAGCTATGCGTGGTCATCGGCATCGGCGTCAACTGCTGCCAGCAGCTGACGGATTTTCCGGAGGCACTGCGAGACCGGGCCGGTTCCCTGGCCATGGTCACAGGACACGGAATCGATCGGCCTAAGGTTGCCGCCGCTATGATGGAAGCCCTGGCAGATATGGACAGGAACCTGCTCACCGGCAAGCAGGCCATGCTGGAGCAATACCGCCGGGACTGCGTGACTCTGGGTAAGAAAATCTCCGTGGTCCGGGGAGACGAAATTCGTCACGGCACGGCGCTGGACATCGGCGAGGACGGCGACCTGATTGTCCGCTTTGACGACGGCCACACAGAGGCCGTCGGCAGCGGCGAGGTCAGCATCCGAGGGATGTATGGGTACGTATAATACGCAAAACGGGCACGCCTGACGGCAATGTCACTAAGTTAGCAAGATTGTTTTCAAATATAACGCCATAACGAATGAGTGCATTCCGCAAGGGATGCACTTTTTCTGCAAAATG
>CAVLCF010000013.1:0-3132 GCA_963661735.1 bacterium
GGTGGGAAAATCAACAGGAAATCAACACGCCCCAATATAAACCCATTCACACCCGGACGAGCCGAAACAATAAGCTACAACAGGCGATTTACAGCCCGATATATAGAAAAGCCTTGTATTTGCTGTGTTTTCTCGCAACGGTACGAGCCGGAACAGCCCCAAACACCCCGGAACGAAAAAATACTATTGATAATTTGAAACAAAATTGTGATTTTTTAGGTAAAATGCCTATGTTCTTTTATAGGAAATCATGGTAAAATAACTCTTCTGGCAAAAGAAAATATAAAGAAAGAGGTCTCCCAGAATATTTGAAAAGCTCTTCCATCTGTCCGAGAACAAGACAAGCGTAAAGACCGAGCTGATCGCCGGTCTGACCACCTTCATGACCATGGCCTATATCATTGCCCTGAACCCCAATCTGCTGACGGGCTTTGGCGCTGAGGGCCAGGAGCTGTGGAACGGAGTGTTCCTGGCAACCTGCATCGCCTCCGCTATCGGCATGTTCGCGATGGCCTTCCTGGCCAACAAGCCCTTTGCCCTGGCCCCCGGTATGGGCCTGAACAGCTTCTTTGCGGTGGTCGTGGGCAACATTGTTGCCATGACCGGCATGACCTATGTGGCCTCCTTCCAGGCTGCACTGGTCATTATCCTGCTGGAGGGCATTATCTTTGTCTTCCTGTCTGTGATGAATGTACGGGAAAAGATTGTGGATGCCATTCCTCTGGGTGTCCGGCTGGGCATTTCTCCCGCCATCGGCCTGATGCTGATGAATATCGGCCTGGGCTCCAACGTGGGCATCTACGCCGAGGGCAACGGCTTTACCACTCCCTTCTATGTCATGCGTGACTTCTTTGGCGCTCTGACCCCCAGTGTTCTGCGGAATAACATGGGCGACGCAGGTTATGCCGCCATGATCCTGACCGTTGTGACCATGTTCGCGGGCCTCTTCGCCATTGTGGCAATGTCCAAGAAGAACGTCAAGGGCTCCGTGCTGTACGGAATGCTGATCGCCTCCGTGATTTACTGGGTGGGGGAGGCCGTGTTCCTGCACGAAAATCCCTTTGCGTCTCTGGCCACCGCTTCTTTCCTGCCGCCCTTTGCCGACATGGCAAGCACCACCCTGTTCAAGTTCAACTTTGCGGGCTTTGTACAGATCGGCTGGTTTACTTCTGTTACCCTGATTATTACCTTCTGCATCATTGATATGTTCGATACCATCGGCACCCTGGTGGGTACCGCCTCCCGGGCTGGCATGGTGGACGAGAACGGCAATATGCCCAACATGAAGGAAGCCCTGCTGTCCGATGCCATCGGCACCGTTGTGGGCGCCTGCACCGGCACCTCCACCGTTACCACCTTCGTGGAGTCCGCTTCCGGCGTGGAAGCAGGCGGCCGCACCGGCTTGACTGCCGCCACCACCGGCGTGCTGTTCCTGGCCTGCATCTTCCTGGCTCCCATTGCCGCCATCATCCCCGCCGCGGCCACTTCTTCCGCCCTGATTTATGTGGGCGTTCTGATGCTCATGGGCCTGAAGAACGTGAACTTCGAGGATATGGATCAGATGGTCCCCGTGTCCCTGATGCTCATTGGCATGCCTATCTCCGGGCTCCATCGGCCACGCCATCGGCATCGGTCGGATCTCCTATACCATCATCAAGGTATTCGGCGGCAAGGCCAAGGAAGTTTCTGTCCTGACCTACGCCATTAGCCTGCTGTTCCTGGTGAAGTTCTTCCTGGCAGTGTGATCGAATAATACACAGACAGCCGTCCCGGTCGGGGCGGCTGCTTTGCGTGGGTTGCGTTATTTGGCGGTCTATGCTAGAATGAGAAAAAGAACGTTAAGGAGAACGGCGAATGACGGATTTACTGCGTGTTTACGGTGATTGCTGGGGCGGCGAGGCAGGGGAGTGGAATACTTCTTTGCAAAACAAATATCTGGAATACATGCTTGCCCGGTTCCTGGAAGAGAATTTTCCAATCAAAGGCACCGATGCCATTCTGAACATTGGGATCGGCGCTGGTTATTGGGATCGGTATCTATCGTACAAGGTTCCAAAGGGTTCGCTTACCTCCATTGATATTGACGCTGCCTGTGCGGAAAATCTGAGGGCCTGCCTGGAAAATGAGCGGAATCCCAATCAGGTCACAGTGCTTTGTGGGGATGCCATTATATACGAGTTTGACAGGAAATACGATCTTGTTACCATGGTCGGTTCCTCCGCTGCTGAATCGGGCGAGACAGAGCGTATTATCTCCAAGGCGTTTTCTTTGCTTAGCGAGAACGGCGCGTTTTACCTGCAAATGCTGCACAGGGGAACGGCTTTTGATATCGACCATTGGGCGCTGGGACAAGGCGCGCGGATTGAAAAGCGGCTGACGGATGATACCTACGATATCCGTTGCGCGTACTATAAAATCGTAAAAGAGGGACAGGGAAACAATGGAAAAGCTTAGCTTGCGGGAGTATGCGGGTGAAGAACCGCGGATGCTGGAAACGATCAAACGGTTCTGGATCGCCCACAACGACTATACCCAGACGGAGGAGGAATCCCGGGAGGACCTGCGGGCCTGGACGGCCGCGGGGCACAGGCTTTATTGGATCATGCTGGGGGAAATACCCATCGGATTCCTGCATATGGGAAGCCGGGGCGCGGAGATCGACTGGATCGAGGACCTCTTCATCCTGCCGGAATACCAGGGCAGGGGATACGGCTCTGAGGCTCTGACGCGGGTGGAGGAAATCGTAAAAGAATATTCCGAATCCATTTATCTGGAGGTCGCCGCCCGGAATCTTGACGCGCTGCGCCTCTACCGCCGCCGGGGCTATGACTGCCTGAATACGGTGACGATTCGGAAAGACTTCCACCCGGAGGATTTTGAGGCCATTTCGGAGGAGACGTTGCTTGGGAATACTTTTGCGGTCAGACGTTACAGAAGGTAAGCGGAAGGCTTGACTCTCGCCTGTCAGATTTCCCGTTCGATGCATATGTTTTAGTGTTTATATACTTATAGGGGCGGCTGTCAGCCGCCCCTCAGACTGTCGAGAAACCCCAGTACTGCGTTAAGCAAGACTGGGGTTTCTTCTGTAAAATGGTAAAATAAACGATATAATCCAAGAAAAGCACATGGGGT